>NZ_BAAARK010000024.1:0-115840 GCF_039532155.1 Streptomyces lunalinharesii | reverse complement strand
GACCGGCCGGACGAACACACTCGGTCGACGTCCCACAACCACCTCCAAGACCAGGACTTGGAGACAGTCTGCTGGCCGACGACCAGCACGTCGATTACCCGGCCAAGGCTGTGTGACGAGCCACTAGCACAGCGAGATCACCGCGTGGCGGGAACTGCTCACCGGACATGCGCAGCTGCTGATCGACGACGTCCGCGCCCGCAGCCAGAGGGAAGGCCACTACGCCGAGGCCGCAGCAGCGTGCATCCGCTGCACCACCGAATCCCTCACCACCGCCACGTCCACGGACCCCCAGGCCGCCTACGCCCAAACACAGCAACTGGCACGGGCCGTCGCCGCGCTCCTCGGATTCGCCATCGAAGCCGACATCGCCGAGCCAGAGCACCACAACGACCCCCACGCATCAGCCTGGCAGCGGACAGCCCGCTGCTGACCCAGCCCCGATGATCGGGCACGCCGCCGCGCGGCCTGCCGCGCAGCCCTCTACCGTCGAACCACGCCCGGCCTGGACTGGACGGACGGGAACAGGCTGCGGCGCACTGCCCTCGCACGTCGGTGCGCCCCAGCCAACCGTCATGGATGTTCGCCGAGCCAGTGACCGCGAGCATCGCGTTCTCGTTTTCCGACCGCAGTCGGGATGTCCGCCATGTTGGCGGGCTGGTCGGTACGGAGGAACTGCGGTGCACACCGGGGCGTGGGGTCGCCGTGTCACCGGTGAGGGAGGCGTGGTCGGCGGAGGCCGCGGTCGTGCGGTTTCCGTGCAGTGCCGCCAGTACGAGTTGTACGGCGGTGTACGGACCTGTACGGCGGTGTCAGCCGTCCACGCCCGGTGCGGAAGGTCCCGTCATCCCGCCGGGGCGTCGAGGGCCGCCGAGAACCAGTCGGGACTGTATTTCTCGTGTACGAAGACCACTGCACCCTCGGGGCCTTGCATGGTGTACGCCTTGAACGCGCAGAGCCGGCCGGGATCAGCGGGCCACCGGGCACGGCCGACGTCGTACAGTCGCCGCACCGTGGCGAACCCGGACCGGCTCAGTGCGAACCCCAGGGGCTGCGCCGGGTCGTTCATGGCCGCATCCAGACGGGGGTCGTGCGCTCTCGGCGCGACGACCGTGTTGAACGAAATCGTCGCACCGTCCGGCGTGAGCAGGCGGCTGTGACGCAACCAGCACAGTTTCTCTCCCTGCAGGCGCAGCGCGGACACCGCTTCGGCGTCGCCGAGGGCGTCCGTGTGGATCTGCTCGATGGCGTCGGTGTGGATGTCCAGCGAGGCCTGTGCCGCGGCTTGGAGCAGCACGGTGGTCAGACCGTCTGCTGCCAGCAGTATGCGGGTGGCGGGGGAGGCGAATTCCGCGATGCGCGGATCCAGGCTCTCCGAGTGGGTGCGAAGGGGCAGGGGGAAGGCGGGGACGGGTGCCGTCTGATGCACGAGGGGGCAGCCTTCGCTGGGAGGTAGCGGTGCGTGCGTCGGGGCTGTCGGGAGTGTGTCAGGAGTGGTCCAGGTGCCGGCCCTGGGGCGATGCGGGCGGCTTGCGTCCCCATGTCGTGCGCACTTCGAAAAAAGGCTCCCTGGTGTCGGGTCGGCGCACATGGGCGAGGGCCTCGTCCATGGCCCCCGGCTGCATGCCGTGGGTGAGGAGGAAGTCCCGGGACTGCCGCAGGGTGCCCTCGACGAACTCGGTGAACCCGTGGTCAACGCCGACGACCGGCCGGTACGTATGCGACCCGATTGCGGTCAGCCCCATGTCGGCGAACATCTGCGGGTACCGGTGCGCGAAGCGCAGGTCGCTGCCGATCACTTCGGCCATCATCCGGTAGTGCCCTGTCACCGCTTCGCGGTAGTGAGGGTGCAGAAATTGTGTCTCGGGAAGCATGACTGCGTCGGAGAGCACCAGCAGTGCGCCGGGCTTGAGCCAGGAGAACATCCGGGGCAGCAGGTCCTCGCGCTCATGTACGTGCATCAACACCAGACGGGCGTGCACCAGGTCGAACTGGCCTGGCCGGAATCCGGGATCGGTGATGTCCGCCTGGAGCACGTCCAGTTCGCCGGGGATTCCCTTGAGGAAGGCTGTGTCACGGTCCACCGCGGTGACCCGTGCCCCTGCCTGCCGCGTCAGCCAGTGGCTGAGCGTACCGGTGCCCGCCCCGATGTCCAGACAGCACCAGCCGCACGCGACACCGAGCCCCGACAGCACGTCCCGGCTGATCGGGTCCAACGCCCCCGCCAAGCCTCCCAGCCGCTCCCGCTCGCTGTCGCATCCGGAGGAGAACAACACATCGCCGTAACGCTGTGCAGACGAGTCCACAGTCACGCCCCGACCAACGATCCACGAGTGGATTTGTCACCTGGGTCTACTGGTGGGCTCGCCTTCGGTGGTGCGGAGGAATTCGGCGACCCTGCCTGGCATGTCGGCGGTGACCGGCAGTTCCGGGGCGGGGCGGTCTCCTCGATGGCGGTGTGCTCGCCCGGCAGATCGCCCGTGAGGAAGAACAACACCGCGCCCTGGCCGCCTTCGTACGGGGCTGGGGCACGGCGGGAGGAACGTAGCGCTACTGCTGTACTGGTCGGACGACGGCGGTGTCATGCGCAGTCCATACCGAGCTCAGCGAGCGAGGTGCGTTGCGGGCATCTCAGCACATGGTGAGCTGTTCGTGCTCGGGCAGGTCGAGGTGGACGATCCGGCTCTGGGGAAGGACGTCGGCGATCTCGCGCGCCTCCTGGGCGCTGCGGGCCAGGATCAGTTCTTCCGCGAGTTTGGGCCAGGCAGCGGCCAGACCGGGGCAGGGCCGCACGATCCCGTACAGCGTCCGCCGTTTGTCGGCCACGTGGACCGGGACGCCGCGGGCGTACTGTGACCACATCATCGGCTTCTGCGGGATCTCCACCCGCAGGTTCGACGCCCGCCAGGCGTATTCGGCGACGGCGGCGAACAGCTCGGTCTGCTGCTGCGTCGACAGCCGGCCCCACCACGCCCGCGCGGTCTCCAGGTCCTGACGCTCCCTCTCCTCGCGCTCGGCCTGCTCACGGGCGAGGCGCGCCTCGTGCTCCGCCCGTTCCCGCTCCCGGCGCGCTTCCTCCTCCGCCCACCGACGCCGCATCTGTTCCATGAAGACGAGGTGCTCTTCTTCCCGCCGCAGCCGTCGACGTTCGTCCTCCTTGGCCTTCCGCACCCGCTCCTGCTCCTCCAGCTCCTTCCGGCGCTGTTTCGCAGCCTCCTCCTGCTCTTGCTGGCGGGCCTCCCGCTCCGTCCGCGCGGCCTCCTGCCGCTGCCGCATCTCCTCATGCTTGTCCTGATCGGCGATCGACCGCTTCGAGGTCCACCACAGATCCCGCTTGAACTGCCGCTGCTCACCGTCGACCGCCCGGTACACCCGCCGGTACCGGCGCAGTACCTCGGCAGGAACGAGCTGCCCCTCCAGCGCCCAGCGCACGAACCGCTCCAGCGTCTCCTCCTGGAACTCCCACCGCCCGCTCCGGTAGACGAACCCGGCGAGCCCGTCGTCCACCATCCACGGTTCCTCCCGCTCCCGCGGGGCGCGGACGCGGACGGCCGGCACCGCGCTGATCCATCGCGGCGGCCGGGCGCCCGGGTGCACCCAGCACACCCGGATCCCCTCGTCGGCGTACCGGTCGGTGCGATCAGCGATGTCGTCCACGGTGATCTGCGACAGCTGCGCCTCCCAAGCCATGCGCTGGCCCCCGTCCGTGGACGAGGCCATGACGTCCGCGCGCCACGACCCGTCCTCGGCCGGCACCTCCAGCGCCGCGAACCACCCGGCCGCCCGGACCGCGCCCGCCATTTCCAGCTTGAGCATGTGGTGCTCCCACGACTCGTTCAGCAGCTCGCACGACTTCGGCCGGTCCGGGGCGTGGCAGAAGAACCGAACTCCGTACCGGGAGACCTTCGGGTGCAGGCCCCAGGAACAGTCGGGGCAGGCGAGCGGGATGCGGGGATGGACCTTGTGGAGCTGGCCCCATTCCAGGCCGCGTCCGAGGCCTGGGAGGGTCGAGTCGAGGCGGCCCAGTTCAGGGTGCAGCGCAGTGAAAGGCATGAATCGCATCTCCCGGCGATCGGCATGCTTGCGGCGTATCTGACAGGACAGCAGATATCAGGCACCACTGACAGAGGGCCGCCGCCAGCGTCTGACGGCTGGGGCGCGCGGCCCACCGCACCGGCTCGGCGCCGAGGTCACCAGGCTGGGGTGAACTGCCGTCGGACGGCCGGGGTGGACACCCCTCTGGCGGCGGTCACCATTGCTCTCCGGCCATTGTCAGTGGGCGAGTGGAGAATCACCGGATGGCTCATGAACTGACGGAGATCGGCGAGTCCGAGATCCTTGCCGCTTCCTTACGCACATACCTGTTCGAGACCGGCTTCTCCTTCAGCGGCCTGACCGGGAAAGAGGCGACCCGGACCATCACCCGGGCGGTGGTGCAGTGGGTGGGAGCGTCGGGGTGGAGGTGCAGATCAGAAGCGCAAATGCGCTACATCGACCCGCCCGTGCTGCAGAGCGGGGGCTGTATCGCCTATTGGTCGCCTTCCTGGTCCGCCTACCTGGACTTGCGCGTCATTCGCAAAGACGGCCCACCGATCGCTGTGGAGATCGACCGCGCAGACGAGAGCACCGCCGTGGACAAGCTCCGCGACGAAGCACTCCGTGGGCGACCCGCGCTGTGGATCCGCTGGCACGGAGCACTGCGCGCCGAACTCCCGGCCGGTGTGGCCCGTTTGCACCTGCCCACGCGATCCAGTAAATCGCCCCTCCGGTACTCGCTGGCTCCGGTGGCCGGAACCGAGACGATCACCCTCGGACCAACCGTCACCCCCGAGGCCCGAGTGGAAGCCCTGCACCGCGATCAGCAACGAATCGCGGACGAGAAGCGCGCTGCTGCCCGCCCTCCAGGGCCCGGCCGTACACGCTGCTACTGGTAGGCCAGACACATCACGGAGACGGGGCGGCTTCGGCCAGTGGGAAGACTTCCCCGACGACCTGGCACAGACGCAAGCCGCCTGGAACACCACCTACAACACGCTCGCCGCGCCCCGCCCCCGCGACATCACCGCGTTGCGCCGCCGCCTGCTGCTCCTGCCCGGGCGGCTGTGGTGGCACCCCTGCTGGCAGACCGTTCCCCCGGCGCCGGCGGCGCGCTCCGAGCTGCGCAGCCGGTCCCCGCCCAGCGAGCCGTCCGGGCCGCGTAGAGCGCCGCCTCGGCCGACCAAGAGCCGGACCGTGGCCGCGGCTGGTTCTGCCGGGGATCCCGACCGCGTGCCCGGGTGCCCGCTGTGCGGTTGGCAGCCGCCAGACCGCACAGCGGGACCGACCCCGAAGCCACCGCACCACAAGGTGGAACGGGCGGGCCCATCCGACGTCAGGCAGCGGTGTGATGTTGTCCTGCACGCGTAGGCGTCACGCCATCGTTCCCGGGCCGCGCGCATCGTCGTGGGCCCGCGGCAGTGCCAGGGCTGCGGGTGCAGCGGGGTTGGCCTGGGGACCGGTGCTCGGGCCGTGGCCGGCCGCAGGCCCAACCGCTGTGTATCGGTCGATGATCTGCTCGTCGAGGCCCATCGCTTGGTGCCGCCGTCGCGCTGGGCGAGGAGGATCTGGCGGAGCTCGTTGCCGCGACCGCCCTGCGCCGCCCCGCCGCGCTCCCGGACGGCCAGGGCCCGGCGATGCTGGCCGCCCTCGCGCTGCGCCGCACGGGGTGGCCGGCCGCCGTCGGCCCGCGACCGCGTGCCCCGCTGGTGCCGCGCTCGCCTTCTTCAGGCCGGCGGGGCCGTTGGGGCGTGGGCCCGGGCGTGCCGGTGTCGCCGGCCTGGGCCGTCTTCGTCTGCACGTGCTCCGTCTGCTGGCTGCTCCCGCCCGGTGCCGGGTCCTCGTCGGTGGCCTGCGGGCGGGTCCGGCGGTCGGTGCCGTCGCGCCGGCTGAGGCCGCGGCACCGGTCCGGCCGGTGCCTCGCCGGCCGCCCGGCCGGACCGGTGCCGCGCCCTCGGTCCGCCCGCTTCGCGGTTCTGCCGGCGGCGGCCTGACGGGTTTGTGGGCACTGTCGCGCCGGGCCGCCCAGCGGCTCGGCTGGACGGTGGTGGTCGGCGGCCCGGAGGTGCTGGGCAGTCTGCTCGCGCCGGCGACGGTGAAGTCGAGGTGGCTAACGGCGGCGCGGGTGAGCGTTGTTGTGGCGCCTGCGGGTGTCGTATCGCAAGTTCCTGCTGATTTCTGCGGCCCGGGCCTTGGGTCGCAGAAATCAGCTCAGGGAGCTACTTCATCGTTGCGGGGATGCTTGTGTGGTGGAGATCGCTTCGTCGAGGGTCGTCACCGCCGCGACCAGTTCCTTCGACGTGGGAACGATGTACCGAGACGGCAGATTGAAGCCGTACTTACCCGTATCTCCAAGTTCCAGAGTGTAGGTGTATTTGACTCGCAGCTTGGCCTTGGCGTAGTCGTCGAGGCCTCCGGCTGCTGGGTAGAGCAGAATGGCACTGTTGCCGACGCTGTATTCCGTCTGGAACTCTTTTTTGATCTTGTCTGCCATCAGCCTGCCTACCCTATCCATTTCCTTATAGTCGGGTGACAGGACCTTGTCGTAGCCCCAGGGGTACAGGATGTACTGGCCGTAGGAGTGGATGTCCAAGACGGCGGCCGGCTTGGTCTTGAGCGTCTCGAAGTAGTTCTTCAGGGCGGCCGTCTCCGGCTCGGAGAACGCCTTGGTACCAGGGTAGGTTTCCTGGCACATATTGCGGCTTGTGCCCTTGCCGCCCCATTTGTAGCCCCAGTTGCGGTTCAGATCCACACCGGCACAGCGGGGACCTTTCCGCCTGTTCTTGCGCCACAAGCGGTCGTACTGGAACGTGTATTCGTAGCCGTCGGGGTTGGCCACGGGCACGATGGTCACCGTGCGGTCTTTCAGCGCGGAGGCTCTGCGGCCCTCGGTGATGTACGACATCAGGTAGGTGCAGGTCGCCGGGGAGATCCACTCCCGTCCGTGCTGGCCGCATACCAACACGATGCCCGGTTTCTTGTCTGCCGGGTCCCCGATCGTGATCGTCTTGAGCGGTCGCCCTTCGACGCTTTTGCCGATCACGGTCTCGCGCG
Organism: Streptomyces lunalinharesii; assembly: GCF_039532155.1. NCBI lineage: Bacteria > Bacillati > Actinomycetota > Actinomycetes > Kitasatosporales > Streptomycetaceae > Streptomyces > Streptomyces lunalinharesii. Next base: position 108,751 of record NZ_BAAARK010000024.1, on the reverse strand, counting down.
CGATCGAGGGGTAAGCGGCGGCGACATGGTCCATGTACCCGTATATGTCTGCCAGCGGATGGTAGGTGGTCCATTCCATCCGGTTCCCCGTGGTTTGCTTACTGGAGGGCGCAGCCGTAGCCGGTGCTATCGCCGCGACCGCGGCCATGGTCACCGCGAGCCCTAACGCGGACCGTAATCCCTTACCGAACTTCACTGTTGCTCTCCCTGGTCGACCTGCCACACCGATGCTTGTTCGCAGAAGCCCGCCGCCCGGTCGATGCGCCGGGACGGTCACGGGCAAGGCAGTGGCCGCATTCCGGGAACCCAGCCCGCCACCCGGCAGGCTTCCGGTCACACCTCCAAAGATCAACGCACCTTCACTCGTACGAATGAAATCTCGGATGAATATCAGCCGATTCCTGCCGGCGGCTCGCCGCTACGGCGACGCTCGCCCTCCACCCAAGCCATGGCCCGAATCCCCGCGGCGGCGGGGTCCGCAGGAGCCCGTGCTGGGTGCGAGGTACGAAGGCTCGCACCGCCCGGCGCAAGGGCGTTGACGCAGCCGTCCAGCCAGAGGCAGAGAAGCGGGCGCGGTGCGGGGGCAGCGCCGTTCGTTGGCCAGGTTGGCGGTGAGGTCCAGACAGTGGCGGGGGCGGGCTGGGGTGTCGATGTCGTGCGGGCAGAGGTAGTCGGCGACCCAGTTCATACCGATGAAAACGGCGTCGAGGCAACCGACATCGTCCAGGAGCCAGCAGCGTGGATGACGTCGGCTTCCTCGGAACCGATGAAGGTGACGACCTGAACGTCGTTCTCCCAACGCGCGCTCCGAGCACGGCACCCGCAGGCGTCTAGGGCCGCCAGCAGGTCTTCGAAAGGGGCCGGTTCCGGTGGTGGTGCCGTTGCCCGTCGCTTCCGAACTTCACCCCCGCTGCGTCCTCGTCGCCAGCCGGGCGCTGCCGTGCGATGCCGGCCGGGTGGTCGCGGAGCGGTCGCTGAGCTCTGACAGTGTTCGTCGCCCGCGTGTACCGCTTCGTCGACCAGGCGCCATCGTCCGCCTGTCCGCCTGTCCGCCTGTCCGCCTGTCCGCCTGTCCGCCTGTCCCCATGCCTTGCCTGTGGTGGCTGCGCCCTCGGACGCCACAGGTCCCGCGCCGCCGGCGGGCGCGGCACTGTCACCACAGGGCGGATCGAATGCGGAATCGTTGCGGGATGCCGGGCCGGCTGCTGAGGAGTCACCTTCGCCGATGTCGATGCCGCTGCCTGCGGCCGGTGCCGGCGTTGGAGCCAGCGGTGCCGGGGGCGTTACCGACAGCCGGGCCGCCGGCCGCCGAGCCGGCCCGGGCCGCCAGTTTCCGCGCCTGCCCGTCGAGGGTGTACCTCCACGAGTCGGCGCTGGCACCGCCGTCAGCAACTCCCGTCCTGTCCCCGGGGGCAGTGACCAGGACGGCGACGAGGGCAGCGAGTCGGGCCGGGAGCCGCGTCCCCTTTCTGGAGGGCTGGGGCGCGGCGGGTGGTGGCCTTTCTTCGCTGTGCGCGGCTTGTCGTCGTCACGCGGCGGCGAACTCCTCGACGGGGGCGAAGGGGCTGGGGTAGGCGGCCATTTCCTCCAGTCGCCGGATGACGGCACGCGTATCGCCAAGGGCCCGGTGGCCGCCGCGTAGCTTCTGCCATGTGTAGCTGCCGAAGTAGTCGTGCCAGTCGCCGTAGAAGGCCGCGTACTGCTCCATCGCGCACTTCTCCCACACCTGCGCGTCCAGCCAGGTCTGGGCGGCCGGATGCCGCCCGGGTGTCGTAAGGGGAGCGCTTGGCCAGGTCGACTGTGCCGTCGGCCTGGTGATGCAGGTGGAGCTCCCACAGCAGCCGGCCGGTGTCGTAGGCCCGGTTGTAGATCACGATCCGGCGTCCGGCGAGGGCCTCGGTGAGGCGGGGGAGGACCTCGGAGAAGGTGGGCGCGTCGTGGACCATGGCGTCGGTGATGCCGTGAATCGCCGTCGCCTCAGCCGGGATCGGCTCGCCCGGCAGATCGCCCGGGAGGAGCAGCAGCGCCGCGCCCTGGAGGACTTCGCCGGCCGGTGGCGCGCGGCGGGCGGTGAGCAGTCCTAGGCGGTGGCTTGCGCGGGTCGGGCGAGGAGCAGCAGGACGGCCTGGAAGGTCAGCGGCTCCTGATGGTGCCGCGGACGAGCGCGTAGGGCATGACGCAGAAGGCGCCGAGGGTGGTGGCGACGATCAGGGTGAGGAACAGCCAGTAGGAGAAGCCGTGGCCGTTGGACGAGGCGAGGAGGTACCCGTACGTGAGGCTGGTGAGGATGCCGGTGAGGGCGATACCGGCCGCCCACCCCACCACGGTGAGCCCGAAGCCGAGACCGATGTACGCCCAGAACAGGGCGGGGCCGGCCACGGCCGCGATGGCCAGGAACACCGGGAAGTCGATGTCCCGGCCGCCGATGTAGTCCGTGAGCTCAGGTACCGAGATGAAGGTCATTAAGCCCATGTAGGCGACGGCGATGACGACCAAGACAGTGGTGAGCACGCGGGCGGTGCGGGTGGTGGGAGGGGTGTTCGCGGCGTCGGTCATGAGGCGGTGGGCTCCTTCTCCTACGGCGGGCAGGGCAGTCGGCCCCGCTCCGGTATAGCCGATGGGGACCACAGGGGTGCGTGCTTCCCGGCAAGGCTCCCCGGGGCCGGTGACGAACAAGCCACTCGAAGCGGTGACGCGACACCGGTGACGGCAACGCACCCGCTCGGCCGTGCAACACCAGCTCTGCAAGACGTCAGCACATTGCACCTCTGAACTGCGAAAACACCGGCCAACGGGAGGTCTGGGCGCTCACGTTGCAGTGCGTGTTGCACCGCCGTCCGGTGCCGGAAGGTAAGACGAAGGCCCCGGGGGTCACGACGTCCCGGGGCCTCCACTTCGCTGACCTCCCAGTTCAACGACGGGCGAGGTGGCGTGTCACGCCCACTCCCGCGGCGCGTCTGGCTGCGCTCTGGAGGGCCTGTCGCGTGGGATCTGCAGGGCCGCGGCAGCCCGCAAAAGCCAGCGGCGTTGACCTTTCCCAGTGGATACATTCGGGTGGTGAATGAGATCGCGCGCCGAGACGTGCTGCCGCCTGCTGTGGACGACCTTGAACGCTTCGAGGAGATGCTCCTCGATCAGCTCGCCGAGACCGGGCTCCCGACTGACGGAGTGCTGGTGGAGCTGGCGGAACGCGGGCAGGCACTCGCGAGCTTCGGGGGCGCTCTCCGGCGACTGCCGATGGAAGACCGCGGCCGGTCGGTGTATGTGAGCAAGATGATCACTGCGGCGGCCGCCGGACTCTTCGACGCGGCGCTCAACTACCTGTGGAACGAAACAGTCGGCGAGCTTCGCCGGCGCGTAGCCGGATACGACCTGGCCTACTTCTTCGACATCGCCGTTCCGTCACACGACCGACGGAAGCACCTGTCGACGGAGGACGACCTGGTCAAGGTCGACGACATCGACCTGCTGCGTGCTGCTCGCGAGATCGGACTGCTTTCCGCCACCGGCCACGCTCAGGTTGACCACATCCGCTACATGCGGAACTACGCCAGTGCTGCCCACCTCAACCAGGTGGAACTCACTGGCATGCAGCTCGCCGCCTGGCTGGAGACGTGCGTACGGCAGGTCATCACCCTGCCGTACGACACCATCACGGCCGAGACGGGCAAGCTGCTGGCCAACATCAAGAAGGACCAGCTCGACTCGAGCGAGGTCAAGAACACCACGGCGTTCTTCGAAGACCTTCCCGCAGACCGTGCCGACGCGCTCGGCGCCGGCCTGTTCGGCCTCTACACCAACACCAGCCGCACACCGGTCGTCGCCAACAACGTCCTCATGCTGTGGCCGGAGCTGTGGCCAGAGATCAGCGAAGAGGCGCGGCAGCGCTTTGGCGTCCAGTACGGCCGATTCAGCGCCAGCGCCGACATGACGCAGGCCCGGGCGGCCAAGGAGCTCCTCAACCTCGTCGACGGCGGGGCCTACCTGCCGGAGAACGAGCGGGCGGCAGAGATCGATGGGGTACTGGACGACCTGCTGGCCGCTCACCACGGCTACAACAACTTCCACACCGAACCGGCACCGGCTCGATCCCTGGCCGTGCTCGTTGGACAGTACGGCAACGTCCCGGAAGCGGTGGAAGGCAAGTACGTCCTCACGCTGGTCGAGGTCTTCCTCGGAAACGAGTGGGGCGTATCCAACGCGGCCGTACCCAGCTACGACAAGCTGTTCGGGAAGCTGACGAGCAGCCAGGCCGGCCGCGTGCTGCGCAGCTTCACCGAGGCGCCGATCTCCGCCAAGCTCTGGTTCGCCAAGCCTCGGGCACGGTGGAAGAAGCTGCTCGACATCATCGAGCCCAAGCTGACCGCCCGCTCGGACCGGGAACTGTTCGAGGCGGTACGCGCCTTCACCGGGACCCCGGACAAGCTGGCCAGCGACACCAAGATTGCTCGGCTGGCCACCCCCCGGCGCGTCGTACGGCGCCCGAAGAAGAAGTGAAGGGGTGGGCTCCATACCCGGAGCCCACCCCCTCGCCTACGCCCAGTCGATGCCGAGCTCCTGCAGTGCATGCCGTTGTTCGGTGGTGAGTTTGTCGCGTCGGGTCTTGGTGTTGGAGATCCACACGCCCAGTTTCACGATCACCGGCTCCGCCTGGCCGTTGACCGTGATCTCCTCGACCGTTCCGCGTGGCACAGGTCGGTCCGTGCCTTCCCGCTCCACCCACTGTGCGAGGGCCGCCAGGCCGCGCTGGAACGCCTGCTGCGCCTTGCTCGGGCCCTTCGTCGCACGGGACGCCACCGGTGCGGGAGACGGGGTCGCAGGTGCGGTGATGCCGAGCGCGGTCAGCCGCTGCTGCTCGGGGAGGAGTTGCGCCCAGGTGCCCGGTTCCTGCTGCCGCCATCGCCACTTGCCCACGTCGTCGCCGTCGAAGACGACGCCCGGCGCGATGTAGGGCAGAACGCCGTCGGCGTCGACCAGGTCGGCGACCACTCGGCAGTGGCGCTGCCAGTCCAGCGGCCATGGCCAGTCCCAGTCCGGGTCGATCTCGGTGAGCTGCGCCGCGCGTGCGGCTGCCCGCTCCGGGTCCTTGCCCAGGCCGTTCTTCGCGCCCTTGCGCCGGAGGCTGGCCACGTGCTGCCCGACGGGCACCATCGCCTCGCCCTCGCCCCACACCGCGTCCTGACGCGGCGCGAGGTGCCCGGTGGCCCGCCGGTACGACCGCAGGGCGGCGAGCTTGGCCTCCCACGCTTCCTCGCCCGGCTCCCAGACCATCCCGGCCTCCGGCGCGTCCAGCAGCGTCTTGCGCCGGTCCTCCAGCTCCCCGGCCCGCAGCGCCTTCCTCTGCTGGTGCACCCACCGCCCGAGCGGGAAGTCCTTCGTGACGCCGACCTCGACCTCAACGTCATACGGGACGGCGTAGACGCCGTTGATCTCGTGCTCCTTTCGCCAGCGGATCAGGGCCTGGTAGCCCTCCAGCCACACCAGCGACTCCGGCCGGTACACCCGGGTCCGCAGGAACGCCGCGATCGTCGCCGCGTCGCGCGGGCTGGAGAAGTGCAGCAGCGCCGACTCGGCAGCGGCGTCGGCGTCGTCCTGCTCCTGGTCCGCGCCGTCGCTCTCGCCGCCGGCCCCGACGATCCGCCCGTCCTCGTCACGCTGGACGTGCACGGTGTGCTCGTGCTTCCTTCGGGTCAGGGCGCGGGAGGCGAGCTGCTCGACCAGGCGCTCATCGTGCGAGCGCAGGCCCTGGAGCACGGCCACGAGCGGCTTGAAGCTGGCGGAGGCGACCATGTCGGTTGGGTCCTAGTTCGGCTCCAGGAACACCGGCACGATGATCCTGGCGACCTTGGTGGAGCCGTCCTTGTTGGGCCGGAGCGCGCGGCCGATGTTCTGCACGATCTCTACCTGCGAGCCGCGGGTGTCGGCGAAGCAGATGGCTTCCACGCCCCGCTCGCCGGTGATGTCGACGCCTTCCCCGAGCACGCGTACCGAGGCGAGGAAGGCGCGGTGGACCCGGCGCCCGGCCGCGTCGATGCCATTGGCGAACTGTCGGAGCACCTCGCGGCGTTCGGCCACGATGACGCTCGGAGGGGGGTTAGTTGGTGTACGGGGTGTGGGCTGATCTGGGGTGTTGCTGATTGGTTGAGAGGCCGGGCGAGCGGTTCGAGCGGGGAGGTCAGCGTGTGTGAGCTGGGGTTGTGTCTTTTGCGTTGAGTGGAGCCGGGCTCGTTGTATGTATCGGTAGCGCTAAAAGACCCGGTGTGTGTTTGTGCTGGTCGGGGCTGTTCTGCCTGGTCGTGGGTGGGGTTAGCGGGTCCGGGTGGGGCGGTGGTGGGTTTCGGCCCGCTGCTGTTGGCCCACCTCGGTGTGCTGCCACCCGGGGCGTAGTGTGCTCGTCGCTGACGGTCGGTTGGAGCCGGACGCTGGTGCCAGGCCGGGTGGCTCGCTGGTCGGGCGGCCCGTGCAGAGGACCGTCGCACCAGTTTGTCGTCCGTCGCGCCCGTGTTGGCTGCTGTCTGGAAGCTCTCTGCGCGGCGGCCGCTGTGGGTGCGATGTTGCCGTCGTCGCGTTGGTGGTGCTGGCAGAGTGGTGGGGCAAACGGGGAGGGGCCGTCATGTTGGGGTTGCTCGGTTTCTACGACGAGTTCGAAAAGAGTCCCGGGCAGCCGAATGGTCCTGTGCGTGATGCTGTGCGACCGGTCGGAGAACCAGATGCGACAGCACTGGTTTCCTACCTCGATGCCGGTCACGTGTTGCTCGACGTCATGGAAGGCGGCAATGACGTCATCACAGGAGAGGCTCACCGCCACTCGCCAGGCTGCTCCTCGCTGCTCACCGACGGAGCGTGGCTCTGGCGGCAGGACTTCCCTCACTACGTGGAGACCCACCACGTCCTGCTCCCCGCCGTGTTCATCGAGCGCGCCCGCGGCCTGAACTACCAGATGCCCACGCTCAACTGTGCGCAGTTCGCTCCCCACTTCGACGAGACCATGCCCGTGATCGGCTGGACGTCAGCCGTGCCCTGGCGATCGACCAAACCCGTCATCGAACCCGAGCCGCGCACGGTGATGAGCAAGACGGAATACGACGCCCAGACGCTGGCTCGAAGCCGGCACCGGCCAGGTAGCAAGCGCACCAAGCCACGCAAACCGAGATCGCCCTAGCGTTCGAGAGAGCGCGGCCGGTTCCCGCCGTGGCGCTGGCTCGTGGGGTGGCGCGGGCCGGGCCCCGCCCGCCTCGGCGAGCGCGGCGCGTCCGCGGTGATGTTGATGGCCAAGCCGAGGCACAAGAAGGTCGGGAACGTCCGCCGGTACTTCAGCCCTCTGCGGAGGCCGTCGTCGAGGTGACCGGTCTGCTGGCGCCCGGTGACGCCCGGCGGCCAGTAGGTCGCGCCACCGGCTGGCGGATGCCGTCCGCGGCCGGCTAGGCGGGCCTTGGCCGACAGGGCGCGATCTGTCAGGCGCTGGCGAGGAAGTCGATGGCGCGTTCGTCGAGTTCGGCCGCGCACCGTACGCCGCGGGCGCGGAAGCGGGCGAGGTCGCGGCGCATGCTGGTGAGGGCCTTGCGGGTGCGGACGGACCGGACGCCGTCCATGTGGTCGATGGCCCGGTTCCAGGTGGCGCACGCCTGCTCGATCTGGCCGCGTTTGAGGTGCATTTCGGCGCCGGCCACCAGGTCGAGGGCGACGATCCGCGCGTAGGTGCCGGCGGGGCGGGAGGCGGCGGCGCGGGCGTACTGCTCGGCGGCGGCCCGGTGGTCGCCCAGCGTCTCGTGGACCTTGGCGGTGCGCGAGTAGACGGAGGCGGCTGGAGGGCCCCAGGTCAGGGCCCAGAACGGTACCTCGTCACCTGGTGCGGAGGTCAGCAGGGCGCGCGCCTGCTCGGCCTCGGCGAGGGCTGCCTGTGGCTGGCCGGACTTGGCGAGGGTGTGGGCGTGGACGACGCGGAAGAGGGATTCGGTCTGGGCGTCGACCTTGCCTTTGGCGCGGTCCAGTCCGGTCTCGGCGAGGCCCTGGCAGTGCTCGGGCCGGTGCAGCTTGAGCCCTTGCATGGCCATGGTGCGCATCACGAACCCGTCGTGGCCGGTGATCCCGGATTCGACGGCGAGCGCGTAGGACTGGAGGTAGTAGCGCTGCGCGAGGCCCTGCTGACCCGCGTCGTAGGACTTCCAGCCCAGGAGGTGCACGCCTCGGGAGGCGGCGGAGAGCATGTGCCGGCGGATCTCCTCGGTGCGGAAGCGGCCCCGGCACAGCGGGGCGACGTCGTCGCGCAGGTACTGCACGAGCGCGCTGCGGCCGTGCTGTCCGCCGTGGCGTTCGTCCATCTCGGAGAAGACACGCACCATGTCGCGTACGGCGGCGACCTCGGCCATGCCGACGATCTGGCCGGTGCGGGCCGCGGCGCTGCGGTCGGCGATCTCCTGGACGTAGGACAGCGGCAGTGCGGCAGCGGCCACCGAATAGGCGGAGGTCATCAAAAAGCGGCGCCGATCCAACTCGAACCTCCACATCGGCAGCAGGGCGTCGATCGGGTCAGCCCCGAGCGACAGGCCGATGCTGTCATCCTCTCCGCCATCCTCGTCCGCCAGCCCGAGGTCGTGCAGCGTCAGCAGGCGGCCCAGACGCCGGGACAGCGCCACGGCGAGGTAGCGGCCGGTGTCGCCGGCGGGCGTGACGCCCGCGATCCAGTGCTCGACGGTGGACTTGTTGGTCCGTAAGCCGGTGCCGCACTCGGCGGCCACCGCGCGGACAGCCTTGGCCAGGGCCGCATACGTCAGCCCGGATTCGGCGACGAGGTCCCGCAGCTGGTGGTTCGGCGTTCGCGTGGTCATGAGCACCTGCCCGTATACCCGATATACCGCTTGCCCTGCCCGCCACCGTACCGCCGCACGGGCCAGGCGGGTTGACTGTTCATCAGGCCAGGCGGCTGGGCCCAAGAGGCTCCCCGGGTCCCGCCGTTCGGCGTGCACCGCCCGTCCACCGGCGCCCACTTCCGGGCGCGGGGGACGACAAGACCTGGAGGTTTCGATCATGGAGCAGACCACCATCCCCGTGTACGTGGCGCCCCTCGTCCTGGACGTCGGGGACGTCGCCGAGGTGACGCTGGGGACGAACAACTTCGACACCGCCGACGACACCCAGTACAAGAACGCCTGATCCACCGGGTTTGGCTCGGGGCCGCAGTGGCTACGTGCCGCGGCCGGCTCCGGGTGTAAGCGGGCGCCGGGCTACGAAGGTCGTGCTGGGGCACGGCCACAAACGGCCCGGCGCTCGCTCTTTTCCCAGACCACCGAAGTGAACTTCGAGGAGCGACTGATGCGGTGGAGCACGGGCTGGTACGCAGGAAGCGGACACGACCGGGTGCCGAGGGGCAGCCGGCCGGTGCCGGGCCACGAGGCGGCATGGACGGTTGGCTGGCCCGCCAGCCGGGTCCGCACGGCGGGCTCCGGCCCGCTGGCGTTGGCCATGGTCGGTGACTGCGGCGCCGACGACCAGCAGCTCGGGCAGGCGCTGGAGCGGGTACGGGCGAAGGACTGGCGGGCGCTGACCCGCTGGCCCGGCTCCTACCTGACGATCGCCCGCAGTGGCGAAGCGCTGGCGGTAATCGGTGACCTGGCCGGTCAGCACCCGGTGTACTGGCGGACCGAAGGAACCGGGACCTGGTGGTCGACGTCGGCCGGTGCACTGGCCGCGCTGGACGGGGCGCAGGTCGATCCGACCGCGCTGGCCGCCCATCTGGCCTTCGGGCAGCCGGACGTGCTCGGGCAGCGAAGCCTGTTCCGCGCGGTGAGCCGGGTACCGACCGGGCACCTGCTGCTGATCACCCCCGAGCAGACCGCGGCCGTACGCTACGAACCGGCCGAGTACACGCCGGTGAACCTGCACGATGCCGCCCCGACGGTGCGGGCCTCGCTGAGCGAGGCGGTCGCTGTCCGGCTCGGCGACCGGCCGATCAGCGCGGATCTGGCCGGGCTGGACTCCACCACGCTGGCCTGCCTCGCGGCCAGGAGCGGGCCGGTGGCCGCGGTGACGTTCGCCGACGACCGCCTGCGCGACGACGACCTGGCGTACGCGGTCCGCACCGCGGCCACGGTGCCCAACCTCGCGCACCATAAGGTGCCCGGCAGTGCGCGGACCGTGTACTACGCCGGGGTCGGCGACCTGGACCGTCTGCCGATCACCGACGCGCCCAACGCGTACGTGGTGACCGCTTCCATCAAACGGGCCGTCCTGGACACGGTCGCCGCCCGAACCCGCGCTCCCGGCGTGCACTTCACCGGTGCGGCCGGGGACGCGGTGCTGTCCGCGCCGTCCGCCTACCTCGCCGATCTGCTGCGCACCCGGCAGCACCGCCGGGCCTTCCAGCACGCCCAGGCGCACGCCCGGCTGCGGCACACCTCCGTACTGTCCGTGCTCCGCCGGGCCCGCCCCGCCTCCCGCACCGACCTGCCCGCCTCCTGGCGCCAGCTCGCCACCACGCTGCGTCAGGCACCTGGGGAGTGGGTTCCGCAGGCCCAGCAGCCGGCGGCCTGGACGCCGTTGCTGGCAACCGCGCACTGGATGAGCCCCGACGTACGGGGCCAGCTCGCGAACGCTCTCGATACGGCGGCCGACCACAGCGCCGAGGCGCCCCGGCTCCTGGCAGCGTGGGCGGACCGCCAAGACCTGGTCCGGGTCGGCGCGGACACCAGCGGGTGGCGCGAGATCGCACTCGCCGGTCACGGCATCGAGATCGCCGCCCCCTTCCTGGACAACGAGGTCATCCGGGCCTGCCTCGCCGTACCCGCCGACCAGCGCGCCGCCGCCGGCCGATACAAGCCGCTGCTGGCCGAGGCGTTCACCGGCACCAGCGTGCTGCCGGGCTTCGTGCTGTCCCGGGTGACCAAGGGCGGGTTCAACGCGCTCGCCTACGCGGGCCTGACCCAGAACGCCCCCGTGCTCATGGACCTGCTGGGCTCCTCCTCGCGGCTGGCCGCCGCCGGACTGGCCACCGAAGCGCCTGTGGCGAGGATGCTGGCGCGGGCGGCGGCCGGACAGTCAACCGCCCACGGCGCGCTGCACCTGGCCGTGGCCGCTGAGGTGTGGCTGCGGCGGTTGGAGGCGCACGCCGCCTCTTCGTGGTGGGAGGTGGGGGCTCATGCGGCTGCGTGAGAGCGCCCACGCGGTGCTGACCGATGCGGGCGGCGCCATCCTCGATGAGCGCACCGGGCGTTGGACGCACCTGACGCCGACCGCGTCCGCGGCGCTCATGCTCCTGCTGGCAGGGAGCACCGAGGACCAGGCCGCCGGACGTTTCGCCGAGCGGTACGGCATCGCCGCCGAGCAGGCCGCCCGCGATATGCGCACGGTCGTCGACACGCTCACCGCCCAGGGCCTGGCGGCTGAACCGGTGCCCGTTCGCCGCTGGTGGAGGTGGTGGCGGTGACCAGCATGGAGGCGTACTCCACTGTCCGCATTGGCACGTATCCCGAGCGGCTGGCCGCAGCCGCGGGCCTCGCCTTGGCGCTCGTCTTGCTGCACCGGCCCCTCCGCCGCAAGGTCCGCTTCCGCTACACCGTCCGCGGCGCCCGCCTTGCCCGCCGGATCGGCCACCGCGACCTCGACCCCGCGCGGGCCGAGGCGCTGGTCGACGCCGTCCGGCACACCGCCCGGCTGTGGCCGGGACGTGCCGCCTGCATGGAGACCTCTCTGGGCGCCGTGCTCGCCGCGGCCCTGCTCGGCCATCGCCTCAACTGGTGCCTGGGCGTGCGCTTCCAGCCGCCGCCGGTCGAATACCACGCCTGGGCCGAAATGCCCTGGGGCGGGCCGGTCGGCGAGTACACCGCCGGCGGGTGGCACCAGCACACGGCCCTGACGATCTGGGACGTCTTGGACGCCGCGGCCGGCAGCCCCTGGGGGTTCTCGCAGTGGGACACCGACGATCCGGAGGGCGAAGATGTCCGCATCGGATCCGTCGGCCAGCTCTCGGTGATCTACTTCGCCAACCGCGCCCTGCGCCACCTGTCGGTCCTGGACATCGTCTGGCTCGGGTAGCCGCCGTGCCGACGCCCCGCCCGACCGTCCGCTGCCCGCGTCGACCGAGCCAGCGGGTCGCGAGCCGGCTCCGCACGGCCAGCGAAGGGGGCGCGCTCACCGGTGCCGTTACGGCTAGGCGTGCTGGTCGTTGATCCCGTTATGACTATGCGTGAGGTTTCTCATCTCTGCAGGATGTGCACCGCCGGCTTGTCCGCGGGACCGGCCTGCCTCGTCGACGGCGTCGTGAAGCGGAAGCGACGAGCGGTCTTCGGCACCTTCCTGATCTGCCAGGACTGCTACCTCAAGGGCGCCCCGGACCCGGTCACCGGCCGGACGCGCTCGCAGGCGGCCCGGCAGACGGACGGAGCCTGGTGGCTGGACCTGACGGGTCGTGGAGAGGTCCTGGCGCCTGAGCCGTGCCTCGCCTGCGGGATCGTCGTGGTGCGCCGGGCGGAGAGGCTGCTGCGGGGGGTGACGTGTTCGCGGGCGTGCCGGACGTCCCTCACGCGCAGGCGTAACGGTGGGCGGGGGTCGGGCCGGCCGTGCGGCAGTTGCGGCCGGCCCGTGATGTCTGGGCGTGCGGATTCTGCGTACTGCGACGCGGCGTGTCGTCAAAAGGCATACCGCCGCCGAGTCGCCGACCGCGCAGCGGAAGCGAGCGTCGACCGTGCGACGGACCCGGTCGCGGAACTGCTGACGGCGTTGGAACCCTACGTCGTCCGGCTCGACGGGGGCGTTTCCCAGGCGCTCTACAAGGCGCTGTACCTCGTGTACGCCGCGCACTTGCACGGCGATCCCGCGGCGGCCCTAGCGGAGCTGGCATCCATGAACGCTGACCGCGTCAAGATCCCGGACACCGACGACGGCCGCCGACTCCGAGCCGCCCTCCGCGCCATCAGCTCTCCGGCCTGAGGTTCCTCACGCACATCCGTAACACCATCGGATCCCGCATGCGGCAGGGCGACAGCGGCGGCAGCGGCGCGCCCCGTACGAGCCCGGCACCGCGCGGTTCTCAATCGCACCCGTGCGATGAACCTTGACCTGTCCAAACGTCTCGGTGCCGGCTGGACACTGAAGCAGGGTGAGGGTGACACCGAGAGGCAGACGTGGCTGGTCGAGCGTGACGGTGCGGTGCGCGGTCTGGTCCACCGCTACCACCACTAGGACGGCACCTAGTCCGCCTGCTGCGTACGCCGTCCACCACCACGGTCGTCTCGTGGCGAAGAAGTACCAGCAGGAGTGTAGGAAGCCCCAGGACACGCTGGACGGCGCGCCCGGCCCCGTATCGATCCCGTTCGCCGTGCCGCCGCTCGCCCCTGTCATCTCCAACTCGCTCTACAGGGCGCTGTATCGCCGACACGTCGCGCACGCACGTGGCCACGACCCGGCGGAGCCCTTCACCATGCTCCCCCGGGCCGGTGCCCGTCGCGGGGCTGGCGGGTGGCCTGTGCGCGGTGCGGCGTTCGCGAAACGAGCGGAACGGGTCACGACCGGGCAGTCGTCGCCGGGCGCCGCGCGCTTCCAGGACCGGCACGTCGCCGATCTTGAAGCTCGCATCGCCGAACCGGCACCGAAGTCCTGATATCTCCCGCCCAGTCACTGTGGACGGCCACGGTATTCCCCATGGAGAAGTTCATGGACTTCTCCATGGGGAATACCGAACGCGCCTTCGTGGGCATGCGGTCCTACCGGCACGGCGGCGCGCTTCCGGGGTCATCCGGCAGCTGCGGCGTTGGTCCGCCGACCTCGGTCAGTAGCCGATCGTGAAGCGGCGTTGGACGAAGCGCGGCAGCTCCGCCTCGTCGACGAGAGCGACAGCGGCGTCCTCCATGGAAATCCGGCTGCGCCCGTCCGCGTCGAGGACAGGCTGGTCGCCGCCGATCCTGAACCGGCCCGTACGCTCACCTGGCGCGATGTCCTCCGCAGGGCTGAAGTAGGTCCACAGCCGGTTGGAGGTGCGCAGGACGTTCAGGGCGTCCCGGTGGCCGCGCACCGCGGCGGCATACTCCCTCGGCAGGCCGATCGCGTCCAGGGCCTCGTGCAGGAGTTGGTCGGAGTCGGCCCGGACTACGCCGGGTTCGATCTCCAGGCTGCCGGCGCCGCCGATGACGATGAGCCGGGTCCGTGGGTGGCTCTCCAACGCCTTCAGGAGTACTCGCGCGGCGGTGGCGTACGTCGTCGGATCAGCGATCGAGCGGGCCACGGTGTTGGCCATGTCCTTGGCGGCGTTTCCGGGCTGGAATCCGCTGATCAGCACGTCCAGGCCGGGTATGGCGGCGGCGACACTGTTCACGTCGAGAACGTTGATGCTCTTCCAGACGGCGTTCTTCCGGTCGTCGTCGACCCGCGTGGCGTCGCGGCTGAAGGCCGTGACGTGGTGCCCCCGTTCGAGGGCTTCGGTGACGACGCGACTGCCGATGCCGCCCGTGGCCCCAATGACTCCAATGTGCATGGCTTCTCCCCTTAGTAGCTGCTCATGCTGCCGCTCCTTCGCGACATGGTAACTATACGCCGTGAAGTTTAGATACGGGCAACACTATTGTGACGCTGTAGAGTGAGCGGTCATGGGAAGCGTGGGAAACACCAAGGGGCGCCGTGAGCGACTGCGGGCCGAAACAACCGCCGAGATCAAGAAGGTCGCGCTGGAGTTGATGGCCTCGGGCGGGCCCGACGCGATCACGCTGCGGGCCATCGCGCGCGAGATGGGCATGACGGCCAACGCCATCTACGGTTATTTCGCCACCCGCGACGACCTGGTCACCACGCTGATCAACAACGTCTACACCTCATTGGCCGAAACCGTGAACGCCGCCTGGGGCGCTGCCCCCGTCCAAGACCCGGCCGCCCGGATCGAGGCATGGGCCAGTGCCTTCAGGAACTGGGCACTGGCCAACCCGGAGGGCTTCCGCCTCATCTACGGCGACCCGGTCCCTGGCTACCGGCCCCCCGAGGGCGGCGCCGCCCCGGAAGCCGCCCACCGTGTCTGCACCGGCATCACAGCACTCGCGGCCGCGGCCTGGCCGCACACTGAACCCCGTTACCGGGACAGCGACTTCGAGTGGTCTGACTTCGACCCCGGCCTGCTGGACAAAGTCCGCCCCGCCTTCCCCGACCTGCCCCCGGCCGCCGTGGCTCTTGCCCTGCGCATCTGGAGCCACCTGCACGGCCTGGTGTCATTGGAGATCTACGGTCACCTGCAGACCCAGACCCTAAGTCCGCAAAAGCTCTTCCGCGAAGAACTGGCCCAGCTCATCCGCTCCTTGGGCATCACCCCGCAGAGTTGACGGTCCTGCACAAGTGGCTGCCTGGAGGGCCGTGCCGCACCCACCGGGATGATCCGCAGGCGCTGGCCGAGGCACTGGTTGCCGCTGCCGCAGAAGACGGGGACGGCTACCGCGACGACGCAACTGCCCTGGTGCTCCTACGCCGGCCCAGCTGGAAAACGCCGCCACCGGGGCCGCGGGTCGCGGGTCGCCGCCGCACAGCACCGCACCGTGGTCACCTCCGGACAAGGCGAGCGCGGCGGGACCTGGTCCCGCCGCGCTCCCGCCGATTGGCCCGACTCACCGCTCTCAACCGACGGCTGTGCGTGTGAGGTGTTGCTGTCCGGCCGCCGCGAACCCGCCACGCTGCGGCGAAATGTTGTCCTGCACGTGTAGCCGTCACGTCATCGTTCCTGGGCCGCGCGCATCATCGCGGGCCCGCGGCAGTGCCAGGGCTGCGGGTGCAGTGGGGGTCGCTTGGGGACCTGTGCCCGGGGCCGCGGCTGGCCGCAGGCCCAACCACTGTGCGGTGGTCGACGGTCTGCTCGCCGAGGTCCATCGCTTGGTGCCGCTTACGTGCACCGTCGTGCTGGGCGAGGAGGGTCTGGCGGAGCTCGCTGCCGCGACCGCCCTGCGCCGCCCCGCTGCGCTCTCGGACGGCCAGGGCCCGGTGATGCTGGCCGCTCTCGCGCTGCGCCGCACGGGGTGGCCGGCCGCCGTCGGTTCGCGACCGCGTGCCCCGCTGGTGCCGCGCTCGCCTTCTTCAGGCCGGTGGGGCCGTTGGGGCGTGGGCCCGGGCGTGTCGGGTGTCGCCGGCCTGGGCCGTCTTCGTCTGCCCGTGCTCCGTCTGCTGGCTGCTGCCGGCCGGTGCCGGGTCCTCGTCGGTGGCGTTCGGCCCGCAGGGGCCGGCGGTCGGTCGTCCGTCGCGGTCTTGTCCCTCGGCCGGTGACGTCGCGCCGGCTGCGGCTGCTGCCGGCCGGGCGGACGGTGCCTCGCCGGCGGCCCGGCCGGACCGGTGCCGCGGCGTCGGTCCGCCCGCTTCGCGGACCTGCCAGCGGCGGGTCGACGGGTTCCCGGGCCGGGCCCGTTCGGCTGGCCGTTCGCGTCGGTCCGGTCGCTCGCGTCTGCTCGTCGTCGGCCTGTAACAAATCCACGAAGGATCACTGCATGAGTGATGCGTTGAGCTGCTGATCTAGTGATCGTTGCGGGATTCCTGGTCGTCGTGCCGTATCGATCTGAGCTGGGGTTTCCGTGGAGGTCCGGGAGTCAAAGGGCTCTCTGGAGTGCGAGTTCAGTGATCGTTCCGGAATCTAGTGATCGTCGAAGGATTTTCTATTGCCGGGTGGATCAGACGGAGCGAGTCTGTTCTGGTCAGTGGTGGCGTGGGGGAGTGGGGTGGGCCAAGAGCGGGACTGCGGGCGTGGTCGGTGGTGACGAGCTGGTTGGCTGGCCTCGTGGAATGAGGTTGATCTCTGCGTATCCATGATCAGGGCTTGGCATGGTGCCCGTCGTACCGTTTCTCGGTGGGTGTCAGTGCCCGGTCCTAGGCTGTGGACATGACGTCAGCGAGGTCCAAGCGCCCGGTCGGTGAACTCCCGGGCGATCCCGCCCGGTTGCATCTGCATTACGGTCACGGGCATCCCGCGGTGCCGTACGACTTCGAGGACACTCTGGAGTCCTGGTACGTGAAGGTCACCTATGGGATGGCGGGTGACGAGGAGTGGGAGGACGAGGAGGGCGAGGGAAGCCGTGCTCCGGCTGCGGGCACCGAGGTCGGGCATGTGATCCTGTGGCGGCTGCGTGATGACACCGGTGACAGTGGGTGGGAGGCGGCGGATGCCGAGTCCGGTGATCTCGCGGTCATCGCCTCAGCCGTTCTCGGTCGGTCCGGATACGCGGGCTACAGTGCCGCGTTCGAGAAGGCCGTCACCCATCCCGTCGGTGATCTGCTGATCCTCGACCGTGTCCATCTCGACAGGGCATGGAGGGGCTTCGGGCTGGGACCGATCCTGGCGGCCGAGGCGATCCGCCGGCTGTCCGGCGGCTGTTGTGCGGTGGCGGCGTATCCGGCCATGGGCGAATATCCCGAGGACCGCGAGCAGGTCACCGAGGCGTACCGCCGCCAGGCGAAGAAGAAGATCGCCGCGCTGTGGGAGAGCATCGGCTTCCAGCGGTTCCGCCGCGGGGTCTGGCTCCTGGACACCGCCCTGCGGCAGCCGGAGGAACTCATGCTCGCCCGTCGCGCTGAACTGCACGCGCTCAGCGCGGACTTCCAGCGGTCCGGCCTCTCTCGGAGCGGTCCGGTGGACGCTGTGAACGTCGTGGAAGACGGCAGCGAGGTGTCAGTGGGGCCACGTACGATCTGACTCTTCCTGCGGGCGCTGCAGCGCAGATGGGCAGGCACACCGACGCGGGGGAGCGGGGCAGGAGGACCCCAACCAGCGAGGAGGCTCACGGCGTTGGATCATCCGCGAGGTCGAGAATTCCCTGCGCCGCCTCGGCACCGAGCACATCGACCTCTACCAGGTCCACCGCCCCAGCCCCGACACGGATGTCGCCGAGACCCTCGGCGCCCTCTCCGATCTCGTCCACCAGGGCAAGGTCCGCTACATCGGCTCCTCGTCCTACTCCGGCTCCCAGATCGTCGAGGCCCAATGGGCGTCCTAGGCGCGGAACCTGGAGCGTTTCGTCACCGAGCCGCCGCCGTACTCCATCCTGGTCCGCGGCATCGAGGAAGACGTCCTGCCCACCGTGCGCCGCCACGGTATGGGCACTCTCACCTACAGCCCGCTCTCCGGCGGCTGGCTCTCGGGCCGCTACCGCAAGAACGCCACCGAGGGCCCCGCTTCCGCGGCACGCCCCCAGGCCCGTTTCGACATGAGCACCCCCGCCAACCAGCGCAAGCTCGACGCCGTCGAACAGCTCGCGCTCCTGGCGGAGAAGGCGGGTCTCACTCTGATCGAACTGGCCGTCGCCTTCGTCATCAACCACCCCGGCGTCACCTCGGCGATCATCGGGCCGCGGACCATGGAGCAGCTCGAGGCGTTCCTGCCCGCTGCCGACGTCACGCTGTCGTACGACGTGCTCGATGCCATCGACGAGATCGTCGCACCGGGCGTCACTGTCAACCCGGTCGACAACAGCTATGGCGACTTCGAACTCCGCGCAGACCATCGACGCCGCTGACGCGCTGTGAACCGGCCTGTAGGCCCCGAGCCGGGCGAGCGGCGTTCCTCGGCCAGCACCTGCAACTGGGTGGCCATGCCCGCGGGCCGGTGCTCCTGCCGGACCCACCACGGGGTGTTGTCGTACCCGGGCCATCTGTTGCGGCCTGACTGGAGGTGAGCAGTCCTTCGCTGTCGACCTGCGTGTTGCTCAGTTCGGAGAGCTGAATGCATCGGAGTTGACTGATACTCAGTGCTGGTGTTTTCGGTCCCTGAGCACTGTGAGCTGCGCGTTCGTGGGTGCCCTAACCGGCCTGCTCACTATGAGCGTTGACTGCTCAGTGGGGGAGAGCCGCCGGTAGTGGCGGTCGAGGCAGCGGGCTGAGTGGTGGTCGGCGGCCTTAAAGATGGCTCCTGTCTTGGTCGCGGTCGTCCTGTTCACCCCGAGCGAGACACCAGCCCGCCGACTCGGTCAGCTCATCCAGGCATGGCGCATTCCCACCGAAGCGCCCATCCGGCCCGAGCCCGTGCAGCCCCCCGCGTCTCCATCTCCTCCTGCCCAAGACGGCAGATGACAGCGTCCCCAGTCCTGCGAGATGCGAGCGGCTGGTCAACACACTCGTCTCCCCTCCCGAGCACGCTCTGGTCTCTGGCCCATTGGCCTGACTGCCGTGGCGGGTGGCGTCGCGACATCCCACGTCGCAGCATCCGGCAAGCAGCCGAAATCCAGGGCGCCCCCTCCTCCGCCCATCGGCCATCATGATCTTGACCAGGCCGCGGAGGCCGTGGAGCTGCTGCGTGCTCAGTAGCCGACTGAGAGCTCGTCGGTGATCTGCCGACCGCGCCCGTCTCCCAGATCGTCCAGCGCCAGGGCGGCGGCAATGCACCAGTCGAGCCAGTCCGGATCACCACGGTAGTCCTCGATCAGTATGTGCAGCGCGCGAACGGCCGCTTCAGGGTCCAGGGTTGCGAGCCGCCTCGCCGCGTCGAGGCGGTCGTCGAAATGGAGGTCCGCCGCTTCGGCGAGGTACCCCAGGGCGCGGCAGACGCGCTCGTCGCCGGAAGACAGGAGTACTTCAGCAGCTCGTACCCGGACGGAGCCGTACAGGTCGGGATCGTGGACGAGCCGGTAGCAGGCATCTTCCCCTCGTGGCGGGTCCAACTCCAGCAGCCGTCTGGCAGCGAGGAGGCGGTCGCTGAAGTCTGGGCTGTGGGGGTCCTCGTTGAACTCATCGTCCAGACCTTGATCGTCCGCCAGCATCTCCAACGCGGTGGTGCCCTGCTGCAGGTCCAGTTCCGCCAGCACGGCCGCTGCCCAGACACGCGGGGTGGCCTCGCCATCGGGATCCGCGCACGCTGTTGCCATCGCCTGCGCGGCCGCCTGGATCAGTGGTTTCCACTGGCCGGTGAGCAGGGTGCCCAGGGACAGCAGGGTGGCGATCAGCAGGCACCCGCGGATGTTGTCGGGCACCGCCAGGGCCTCGAGGCAGGGGGCGGGATCGGTGGGCGGGGCGGTTCCGGGGTCGATGAGGAACCCGATGTAGGAGGCGGTGTCCAGCGGCGCACCCCACGGGTTTGTTCCTCCATCTTCCTTCCAGGGGCCGAGCAGCCGGTTGAGCTCACGGGCATGGGAAGTGGGGTCGCGTGCGAGGTGGCGTGCAGCGCAGTGCTCCTGAAAGGTCTGGTGGAGAAAGGTGAAACCGTCCCCAGCGCGGGTGAGCAGCCCGCTGCGCCCAAGGACCGAGGACAGGAATTCGTTCCAGTCGTCTTCCGGAACGGCGCGGGGGCGCCGGGCGTCGTCCAGGGCGGCCAGCGCGGCAGCCCAGGACGCTTCGCTGCCGCTGTGATGGCCGAACGCCAGGCTGTCGATCGTTTCCGGCAGCTGATCGAGCAGGTCATGGGCCCGCGACATGGCCGTGGGGCCGAAACGTGCAAGGGCGGCTTCGGCCTGGCTGCGGACGCCCGACTGGTCCCTGCCGCTCATACGGCGGTGCAGCAGGTCGGTGAACTTCGCGTACAGAGCCCCGCGGGTGTCCGGCAGCGACTGCCCGGGATCTGCGGCGTACAGCTGGCATAACATCGTGGCCATGAGCGGAGTGAGGGCGAAATCGGTGAGGTAGGCGTCGTCCAGCACACGGACGAACCGGCCTGCCGCGTCGCGGGAGTCGGGTATGCCCAAGCTGTCCAGGATGCGCCGGGCCGCCTCGGACAGTTCGCTGCGGGAGAAGGGCATCACCTGGTAGCGGGGCACGTCAGGGCCCAGGACGCGCAGTTCCTTCTCGGGAAGCGGCCGGCTGGCCACGACGAACCGGTACAGGGGGTCGGGCTCGGAGGCGAAGTTCGTCAGGGTATGCAGGAGGTTCTGCCTGTCGTCCCGGTCGGTGATCTCATCGAGTCCGTCGACGAGCACGAGCCAGCAGGCGCCCGGGGCAGGCCTGTTGAGAAAGAGCTCGTCGGACAGCGTCCGCTGCAGTGCGAAAGTGGCCAGCTGTCTGGTTGCCGCTGCCGCCAGAGCGCTGGGCAGGGGAGAGCCGAGCAGCGCCGTGGCCGGCACTGTCACCCCGAGCAGCCCCTGGCCCCCGGGGGCGGGCCAGCGCTCGGCCGAGTCAGCTTGCACAGCGCGCAGGAGGCTGGACTTCCCGCCGCCCGGTCCGGCAAGCACCAGACACACGGGTGCGCGCCCCGGGAGCGCTGCGGCCCCTGCAACATCGTCGGCAGACCGGTCCGCCGCACGGCCGCTCGGCTGCCCGCTCTCAGGTGTGATCCGCTGCAGGCGCTGAGGCACGTAGACAGAACTCAGCGACGGCATGGACAGTGACTCGGCCCCGGGATAGGGATGTATTTGTGCTGCACGCCGGCTCGCGCGCAGCACGTAGTCGGCCAGGTCCAGGCGGTCCAGGCGCAGCGCGACGTCGCGGAGTTTCTGCGGCGTCAGGCGCTTGCGCAGGACCCTCTCCGGCACATTGAGCCGCGTCACCAGCGCCTGCCAATGCGGTCCCAGACGCCCACCCATCGCGAGCCTGACCCGGTTGAGGAGATCCGCGTGCATAGCCTCGGCTTCTCCGACCCGAAGATGCGGGGCCAGATCGAAGAGCGCATCGCGATTGCGGCGCTCCAGCTCGTATCGGTCCGGCAGTTCCTCGATGCGAACCAGCCGCAGGAACCCCGCAGTCTCGGCAGCGTTCGCACCGAGGTACCTGGCGATCCTGTCCAGCCGCTCTGCGCTGTCACCTCCCCGCCCCTGCGCGACGGCCCGCACATCAGCGTCGGAGCTCAGCACACCCTCCACGCCGACCGTCAGGACGTACGTGAGATCCTGGTGTTCTCTCAAGACCTGATGGGTGCGCAGAAGGCTCGCCAGAGCCTTGCTCCTGAGGACGCCGAACAAGGTCCAATTCTTCTGCCCCTCACGGGACTTGATCTGCTGGAAGTCCCACAGCGCTGCTCCGCCCGGCACCGTGCCGTCGGTCCGGGCGACTAGGACATCCTCGAAATGCTCACACGTCACATGGAGCACTCCGCCACCCGCCAGCATCTCCATCACCGCGCGGAGGCCGCCCTGCGCCTGATAGGCGAAGCGCTCCTCGGTTGCCGACCCCGTGTCGTCGGGCGCCGGAAGATGGCCCGGATCCTGCATCCCCGACGTCCCCCTGTGGGCCGGTCCCTGGCACAGCAGCATAGTGACAATGTGTCATGCGGACTGCAGGTCGGCGCCGGGGCACCGGCTGGAGGAAATGCCCGTGACCGGCCGGCCGGCGAGGCCGTGATTTTAGCGTCCATCGTCCCACGTGCTGCTTCGGTGACCATCCAAGGGCGCGCTGTCGTACCCCTCGTGCAAGATGGAGGACTGCCTCTACACCACGGTGCGGCGGCAGTTGGGGACTGTTGTACTCAAGGGGGAGTTCGTGTTCCAGCGTCATCTTCACCGTCATGACGACGTCAATCTGGTCATGTCCGCGCTGGGGAACGATCCCCAGTGCCTGCCGGTCCTAATCGAACTGGGTGTGACGCTGCGGCGGGACGTGGCTTCGGCGCTGCGGGAGGTTATCGCGACCGGAGTGTGGCAGAGCGACTTCCGTGTCCGCAGCGCTGTGGCCCACTGGCGTGAGGAACCCCGCTTCCAGGTCTTCCTCGACCACGGGCTCGAAAAGCGCCGCAACCGCGGTCCCAAATATGAGCACCTGGACGCCGCTCTGCTGACGTTCCCCGAGGCCCGTGCCGCTCTCTACCGGGTGAGCGCGGCGGAATGCCCGCAGCACTGCCGAACGGAGACCGCCACCTTTGCCGAGGACCGGCATGTGGATGACTACCGCGAGGCACTGTTCGGCTGGTACGCCGCCATCCAGCACGCGCACGCCTGCGTAGTGAGGGCGGCACGCTGGTTCGCGGGCGCGCAACCGTCCGACTCCCGCCGGCCTGAGGCCTTCACTCACTGGATGAGCGGAACGCGGCGCCGCCCCTGCGGTACCGTGCGGGAGACGGCCCCGACCGCCCAGCGCGCCTTGCAGGAAATCATCCTGATGATGCACGCCTGGAGTCCGCACACCTTCGAAGCTATCGACGTGGCCTTCCAGAAGGCGGAGGGACAAGACGCATCCCACGCCTGGGGCGGCAGTTTCGAGCCCGCCGGCCGGCCCGAAGCCCAGGCGGCCGCGGAGGCACTCGCGAGGGTCTTGTCCCCACGGGAACGCCAGCAGGTCCGGGACGTCATCGACGGGATCGAGAGCGACGACGAGTACCGAGACATGGACCTCGCGAAGGACAGCACGCTGGCCTGCACCAGCGACCGGCACCGCGCCTACGGCGCTGGCCCCGGTGAGCGCGAGGACTGCGCCACGGCCCGAGGCCGCGTGTACGAGGAGGCCTCCCAGCCCTGGAGTGAGGGCGTCGACCGCGAGGCCGACGCTGCCCGGCTGGCCCGGTTCCTACTCGGACCCCGTACCGACCGAATCCAGGCCGCCCTTGCCACGGCTCGGGCCGCCGTTGCCCGGGAGACCACCGAGAGGGCGCCGCAGGTCTGGCATGACAACGCCGAACACCTTCGGGAAGCCCGCGAAGCCGCAGGACTCGATCTCCACGACGCCGCCGGACACCTGGGCATCAAGTCCGCCACGCTCGAGCGCTTCGAACAAGCAGCGGGCAAGCTCCCCGGACGCCCGGTCTCCCTCGGCTACCTCCAACTCCTCGCCCTGACCTGCACCCAGGCGGGCCGCACCGCTCCCGCCTGCATCCCGCAGGCCGTCTCCCAGCCGGTGATCTCACTGCCGACCACCCTGTAAGACACCACCGCACCCACATCCCTGGCCGGGCGCCCTGCGGCAGACCGGCTAAACCACAGACCCAGGTGCACCGGCACCGGAACCGACCAGCGGAGGTCTTCCGTGAAACGCGAGCGCGCCACCACACTCGTGAACGACATGCTCGACCGGCTGGAGGAGGGAGGCTGGCCGCTGGACCTCATCGACGAGATCCTCGTCTTCGGCTCCTACGCACGCGGCGCACTGAACCCCTCAGACGTCGACCTGGTCGTCGAGCACCGCAGGGACGACCGCCTCACCTCCGAATTCCTTCACGCCCTGTCCTACGGCCGCGACCCTTCCGCCTCGATGAAACGCGCCCTCAAGAGCAGCAGCCGCGGCCTGCAGATCCACTTCGGCGAACGCAAGACCCTCGAAGCGGAAGGATTCGCACTGACCCCGCTGTGGAACCGGGGCGAACCCATCGACGCCGCCCGCGCCCGGCTCGCCGCCATCACCCCCGACCCCGCGGCAGGCCGGGCCCCACGCGACCACATGCTCGAAGCCTTCGACGGCATCGACCGCTGGGTCCCGCGCCCAGTCCGCATCACCCTCACCGAACTCGTCGACCGCAAAGCCGCCACCATCCGCCAACTCCAGCTCCCCGACGCCGACCCCGCCCATCCCGCAGCCCACGAGGCGCTCACCCGCTGGACCGATACCAGCCCGCTGCGCCGCGCCGCAGCAGCCGCCCTCGCCCATCTCGAGGCCACCTCCCGCCCCCTCGACTCCGTCTACCTAAACGGGGAGCCGGTCATCGGTAGCCGCTACAGCGACACCACATGGCAGATCGGCATCGGATTCGGCTGGAGCCACTACCGCAGCATCTCCCACCACCTGCAGGAGGGCACCGACTGGTTCGAGGTCGTCCGCCCCACACACGCCCAGCCCCTGCACACCCTCCACATCACCGTCCAGGACCGCTCCGCCCTACCCTGCCTGTGACGAGAACGCCCATGCACAGGTGAGTCCTGGTCGGCCAGCGCTGAACAAGGGGACACGGCAGTCTCAGGCATCTGATGCTCCAACTCCAGTCACAGCAACAGCACTTGGAGTACTCGCGAGTGTTGCCAGCGTGCGATAACGAGAGGCGCTGAAGATCACTTCCCATCCAGTCGGAGACCGTTCCTGAGCGGGAAGACGTACAGGCGCTCGCTCAGCTGCGCGCGCTCCGTCAAGGCCGAAGTCCGACCCCGGAGCGAATGGGTGCAGGCTCACTCCGCCATGCATGCCGCGGCCACTCCATTTATGTCAACATCAAATGAGCACTCAATGAGTGCTAAAATTGATCGAGGTTGTCTGTCAGGCGCGCGAAGGGGAGTGGGCATGGTCAAGGAGTCGGCGAACAACGCGGTGAAGCGGCGTCGCGCCGAGCTGAACCTCACGCAGCAGGAGGCGGCGCGACGCGCTGACGTATCTCTGGCGACCTGGCGGCGCTTTGAGAACAACGCAGGCAACGCCAGCGCACTGGAGGGGTTCCGGGCGGACAACCTGCAAGGAATCGCCCGGGCGCTGAAGATCGGCGTCCCCGTGCTGAGGCAGCTGGCTGGCGCCGACGGCACCACCGTGGCTATGCCCAGCGCCGACGGGCTCACCGAGATCGACCAGTCGGTCAGTGACGTTGTGCAACTGTTCAACCGGTCTTTCACAGGTGACCCGCTCACCCCGGTAGATGCCATGGCCCTGGCCAACACCGTCGACTTCTCCGATTTCGCCCCTGCTCGGGACGGCAAGCTGCACCTGGACACCTCGTTCAGCTACGAGTTCGCTGCTTACCTGAAGGGCGAGGCGACGATCCGGGACGTCGGCCTGCTTCGCGACCTACCCGAACTGGCGCTTACACAGGTCAACAACCACTGGCTGGTGCGCATGGGGGAGCGCATCATGCGGATCGGCAGCGAACTGGGAGAAGGGCGTGTTCCCCGCCCGCAGTGCCTTGCCGACGAGTACGCCCTGTGGATCGTCATCCAGAACACCGACCCGCCTCAGCTCGGCGACGTCCTCGACATGTCCCCCGGACTTCGGGATGCGGACGACGTGTTCGGCTACGACCCCGACGTCGATGAACCCGACGACGAGCGCGCGATCCGGGAGGACTGGATGAACCGCATGGTGGGCGGCCTCCTCCCGCCGGACGAAAGCCACAGTCATCGGCGGTATGACCTGACCCTCATGGAGGCGTACGGACAGGGCATCTACGACCCCAGCGACCCCCGCCACCCTCTTCGCTGGTTCGACCGGGACGACCTGCGTGAACGGTGTGAGTCGGAGCTGGCCTTCGTGAGACTGTCGAAAGAGGAACAGGAAGCACGGACCGCCGAAGCACTCAACCGCATGTCAGAGTTGCTGCGCCCGGGAACAGCCGACAACTCCACTACTGACTTCGGCGCTTCAAGGTGATGGTGGTGGGATGTCGAGCGGGAACCGGGTCCCGGCGATGAAGCCGTCGCAGGCCGCCCGGGCGCTTTTAGCTCCGCCCAGGCCGCCTCCTTCCACGCGGTGATGGCCTGCTCGTCACGTTTCGCGGCCCTGCGAGCAGTGAACCGCCCTGGCTCGAGTGGAGGCACCGGCCCGGGTGAGAGGTGGACACCGCCTTCACCGCCAGTACGCCGGAGGAGTCGCTGATGCTGCTGTATCCGAGTACTGCGTCGGCGAAGACGAAGACGTGAGAGGGAAGAACCCGAAGCGCTGGCCGTGGGCCTCGCGGCTGAACATGTAGACCTGCGCCTGATCGAGGATGTCCGACGGTGGGTCGGTGTTCTCCACGACGATGGCCTGGCCGCGGAAGGCGTTGAGCAGATGCCGGTAGAAGTGCTGGGGCACGCTCTGGCGCAGATCCGCCTCCCGCACCCCGGGTTCCCGGAAGGTGACCAGGGGGGAGTCCAGCACGATGAAGCCGGGATGGCTGCGCCGTTGCTCCAGGCAGTAGTCGGCCAGAGCTGTGGTGAAGGCGGCGTGCAGGACGGCGCGCATGCCCTTGCCGTGGCCGGAGCGGGACCTGTCGCCCACATACAGCTCCGCCGTGTACTGGTCGTAGGCCACCTCCTCCTCCCGCCGTACCCGCCAGGCATCCAGCGTCCGCTCGACGGTGCGATCGAAGCCGGTCAGTGTGGCGGGCGGGATGCCGCGGCTGGGCTGCCCGCCCGGCTGGGCCTCTTCGGAGACCAGTTGCGCTCTGACGTCTTCCAACTCCTCGATCCGTGCGTGCAGGCCGAGTTCTTTCTCCAGACGGGAGCGGGTGGCCATCACCTCGGTCACCTCGTCCTGCAGGGGGGTGAGTTCCTCGCGTTCGATGCGGGTGATCTCGGCGTCCGCCTGCTCGGCCAAGGCGGCTTGCACGGCCTGGTCTCCGGCCACGTACTCGCGCTGAGAGCGCAGGTCGTCGATGGTGAGCAGCAGGTCGGCCAGGAGCGTGCGGGTCTTGGTGCTTTCCGCGGTGACGGCCTGGTGCAGGGCGGTGGTTTCCATGGCGTCGTGACCGGCTTGCTGGTGGTGGGGCTCTGCGCCGCAGAACACGCACGGGCCGCTGCGGAAGTAGCCGAGCAGGCTGCCGGCCTCGCTGACCATGCCCAGGCGGGCCAGGTCGGACTCGTACTGGGCGCGCAGCAGCTCGAACCGGCCCAGCAGGTCATCCGTCTCTGCCAGGCGCTGCGCGTAGCGGGCCAGCGCCACGGACAGGGTCGCGCGGTCGGAGGCCGCCTGCGTGTGGCGGCGGGTAACGTCCCGCAGCGACTCGGCGCGGTCTTCTTGATGTTCCAGCAGCCGCCGCAGCTGTTGCTGCAGCTGACTCTGGTTGGCCTCGCGTGAGGACAGTTGGCGCTGCAGTCCGAGGATCAGATCGTCCAGCAGGCTGATCTTGCCTTTGTGGACGCGGCGCTGTGCCTGGTTGAGGCGGCTGGGCGAGGGCTGCTCGCCCGCCCCGGTGAGCAGGAGCTTGAAGGCCGACTTGTGCGCGGTCTGGCCGCTGGTGCCCGAGGTGCGCAGGACGGGGGAGACCTTCGAGACCATGCGGGTTTCGCTGATCAGGCATAGGTGCAGCAGGTCCCGGAAGCCGGCGAGTTTGGTGCCCCCGGAGTCGTTGGTGGCCAGCAGCGAGCCGTCGAGCCCGATGCGCTCCATCAGGTAACGGGAGAGGTTCTTGGTGGTCCGGGGGCTGTGCTGGGCCGAGAGCACCAGGTCCGGCGACCGGTAGACGAGGTCGCGGATATCTTCCTCGAAGATGCTGACCCGCCCGGACTGAGGCGCTCGCATCAGGGTGATGACCGATGCGTCGGGCAAGGCGATGCCCAGCAGGATCTGTGAGTAGCCCTCGGCCTCGGGGATGAGGTTCAGCTTGCGGGCGCCGAGCATGTAGTCGATCGACTCGGTGACGAAGGACTTGCCGGTGTCCGAGGCACCGTAGACGATCGTCAGGCGGGGATCGAAGTCCACGCGGGCCGTCTGGCGGCCCATGCCGGCGTAGGTCAGATGCAGCAGGCGCAGCTCAGTCATCATCGCCTCCTCGGCGCGGCAGACGGCTCTCGAACGTGTCCATCCACTGCTGTGTGATGTCGTCCGTGGCGGCGCGGCTGTCGGCCGGGGCGCCATAGTGGAAGGCCAGCGCCCACTGCGCCCGCTCCCGCAGGGCTCCGAGATACGGGGCCTCGAGCAGGTCGAGGAAGCCCGGGCCTTCCTCGCTCGCCCGGTACATCAGTCCGCCGTTGTCCGCCTGCACGTCGGCCAGCCCCGCCCGCATCAGCACCACCAGTCCCTGCTCGAGCAGCTGGCGCTTCATGGCCAGTTCGCCCGGGCCGGCCGGCAGTGACGGGTGCACGCTGGGCGGCCCGTCCATCTCGCCGCTGTGCAGCATCGCGTAATCCAGATACACCAGTTGAGCCAGGTCCAGCGGCTGGGGAAAGGAGGCGGCGAGCAGCACCAGAGCACGCACACCGACCTCCAGCGGGCTGTTGAGCGCTCTCACGTCTCCTCCTCGACCCAGGCCAGCCGGTCGTCGTTGGCGAGCTGGTGACAGATGCCCATGCGGTCAATGGGCTCCACCACGTGGACCAGGACATTCGTTCCCAGCTGCATGTCGCGTGCCGCGTCCTGCACCGAGTTGAGCCGGTCGAATCCGGTGGCGAAGTCCCGCCAGGTCACATTGACGACACCGTCGTAAACGTTCTTCTGCAGCGATTCGAAGGTGCCCTCCGGCACGCTGTCGCGGGCGAACACCCGCAGTTGCTCGGCGCAGTAGAAGGCTTCCCGCTGGTGCTGCAGGTGAGGGCCCGCCTTGGAGTGGGCGCGAACCTGCCCCATCGCTCCGGGGTCGCAGCCCCACTTCTCCTGGTAGACGTCCAGGAGCTTTTGGATATACCGGGTTTCTACCGGTGTGTGCTCCGGCGGGGGCGCCTGACGGGCCTCGCGGTCAGGTAGCCGCGTGCCGAACCTGCGTACGTGATACGGCGTGGTGGCGTGCTGCTCGAGGATCCGGTCGAGATTGGCCGCCTCGAAGCGGGCGAAGTCCGTCTGCCGGGCCAGTTCCAGCGCCGCGCCGAGCGGATCTGCGCCGTACTCCGTGGTCAGCCGGTCGGTGCCCTTGGCAGCCCAGTCGAGGAACGACTCCTTCAGTTCCGCGGGTTTGGCCAGCAGTTGCGTGAGGGAGGCGCCGATCCTGGGTGCCACGAAGACGTAACGCTCGGGTAGTGTGTGGTACTTGCCGCCGGCCACCACTGCGATGATCTTCAGTATCTCAACATAGGCAATGGCCGGGGTGAGCGCCTTCCCGTAGTGCTTGCACTGATAGCAATGCCACCGGTCGTCCGTCCGGTGCGCCGTGAGGAACGCGGCGACATCGGCGCCGCCGTCGTGGGCGCCGCCCAGCTGCATCACGTCCACGTATCCCTCCTCCTTCAGCGCCAGCAGCCACTCGTAGACGAACTCCTCGAACTGAGTCGGCGAGTGATGCGCAAGGATCTGCTTAGGCGTCACCGCGGGGCCTGTCGCCATCATGGGGGACAGCACCGTCACTGGGACCTGCGACGGCTTCGGGACCTCGGAGAACAGCGGCTCGGCGGAGCCGTCAGGTGAACTCATGCATCCCCCGTCGCATGATCATGATCGTTGCCCAGAGCACGTTCCTACCATCGCCCGCCGCGCCCCGAAAGCATGCATTCCGCCATTCAGGAACCATGTGGCCGAGGTGTAGGCAATGGGTGGCATCTCGGGGTGAGGAACTGACCGCGAAGCCCCCCGTGTATGGCGTCCGTGCCGCCGCCCGGGAGCTTTCCGTTCCTGGTTGGATCCTCAACCGGCCTGGCACGCCCCAATGGTTACCCGGCGGCTGTGCCGCCGAGCGCGCCGGTTGATCTGGGTGCGCCGCATGATGCGCTCGCGACGCGCCCGGGAACCGTACGAGGCGGTGAACTCCGTTGCACCCTCACCCTGGCAGCCCCCCCGTGAGCAGGAACTATAGGATGCGGATCATCTACCGCCACCTGCGCAGGCCACGGATGACCGTCACCGGCCCGCCGCTGGCACTGCGCCCGGACGCCACGGAACTCCCGCACGTCTACCCCAACGGCGACCTGTGCCTGCATCTGCCCGAGGAGTGGAAGGAACACAGGTTCCTCGCGGACACGATCCTGCCGCGACCTCGGCATGGCTCCTGAACTACGAACTCTGGCTGGCCCTCGGACGGTGGACCGGCACCGGCGACGAGCACGCGGTGCCGTCGCTGGGGAGCCGGAGATCCAGTGAGCGATGCGCACCCCGATGTACGGGAGGAATCCTTCCCGAATTCGTCAAAATCTTACGGAAGTTGTAGGCCATGAGCCTGTAGACGGTGCTCTGCCCGAATCGGCTGTCGCTGTGGGGGGCGAGGAAAATGACGTGCGGTGCTTGTGGCGGCCGTCGTGGGCGCCGGTCCGTCCGCCCGCTGCGGACCTGCTGTTCGTTTCAGTAGCGGATCTGGGCTGTCGCGGCGTCGATCTCTTTCATGGTGATGTTCTCGCTGCCGCTGCGGATCGCGATGACGGCGGCGGTGGAGATGACGTAGGTGAGGGCTTTGAAGTAGCCGCCGGTGCGCCGGTGCAGTTCGACGGCAATGGCCTGCTTGCTCAGGGCGTGTTCTTCGAGCCGGTACAGGCTCAGGTCGGCCTCGAAGCTCGCCAGGACGCGCCGGAACGTCTTCTGTTCCTCGGCCTTGGTGCCCAGGGGCAGGGGGTGCAGCCAGGTCACCGGCAGCAGCTCGGTGGGTGAGGGCGAAACGGGTTGGGCCGGCTGTCCCGCCTGTTCCAGCCGTACCCGGTTCTCCTCGCTGACCCGGGTCAGGCCCCCGGCCAGGATGCGGGCCTGGTGCAGGCGGTGGCTGGCGCCGGTGCCGCAGTAGATGATGGAGATGCCCAGCTTGTCGCGGAGGTAGTCGAAGTAGGGGAGCACGTTCGCCAGGTGCTGCGGCGAGGCGCGGTTGATGTCGTCGATGAGCAGCAGACGGGTCTGCGCGGTCTCCAGGACGTAGTTGACCGGCAGGGTCACGTCCTGGTGCTTGCGCATCTCCAGGACTTCCTGGAGGTTTTTCGGCTCGGGGTTGAGACCCAGGTAGGAGCCGATCTCCCAGAGCCAGTTCACCCTCGGCTCCGGGTCTGCGGGGGTGGTGATGTGCACCACCGGGATCGTGTTTGGCTGCCTGCCGCCCGTGACAGCCTCGATCTCCTTCTGGGCGGTGCGTCCCATCGCCCGCAGCAGGCAGGTCTTGCCGGTGCCCGGGGGCCCGTCGATGACGTGGTCCATCAGCCCGTCACGGCACCCGCTGTTGCGGTGGACCGCCTCGACGACCGTCTCCTGCATGTGGGTCGTCGCGTCGGTGGACACCATCCGCAGATGCCGGTGGTAGGCGATGGCCTGTTCGTCTTCCTTCCTGCCGGTCGTGGGACTGCTGCCCGCCGGCAGCAGGACGGGCGGCTCCACTTTCTCGTCAACGAAGTGGGTCCAGCCGGTGAGCTGGAACAGCGGCAGGGGCCGCATCGGGGTTTCCTTCAGCTGCTGGCGCAGGCGGGCCTCACGTTTGGCACGCAGTTCGATGGATGCCTTCATCATGCTCCTTTCTCGTCACGGTCCTGCTCACACCGGCAGACCGGCTCCGGGCCGGGAAACCTGTCCGCCCCGGGGCCGGCCTGCGGCTGCACGGTTCACGGCCCCTGCCAGCGGTCGCCTACATCTCCCATACGTCGCCCTCGTCCTCGGCACCGTCATCACCGTCCGGACCGAGATCGTCGAGAACCTCCGCCTCGACGACCTCGTAGGCAGCTGCCGGTGCTCCGGCCGCGGCGGCCTCCGGCGGGCTGCCGTCGCCGTCGTCGGGGAAGAGCGCTGCCAGCGGATGCGGAGCCTGCCCGCCGCCCGGCGGCCGGTCCGCGCCGCCCATGCCGGCGGGCAGCGCCGGGACGAGCGGCGCGGACGGGG
Organism: Streptomyces lunalinharesii; assembly: GCF_039532155.1. NCBI lineage: Bacteria > Bacillati > Actinomycetota > Actinomycetes > Kitasatosporales > Streptomycetaceae > Streptomyces > Streptomyces lunalinharesii. The sequence goes on along the minus strand of NZ_BAAARK010000024.1, from coordinate 76,576 downwards.
GCGCCAGGGGGGAGACGGGCTGCACCGGGTAGGGCCGCAGCGTCGACAGATCGAACTCCTCCAGGTCCGCGTAGGGGTCCCGGGACGGCTGTTCGGTATCCAACTCCAGTCCCTGGAAGGGTGGTTCGGACCCGGTGCGCTTCGGCGGCGGCCTGCGGCTGCGCCGGCGCCGGTCACGCTGTGCCAGGGCCAGGGCGATCGCCTCCTCGTCCCGCTCGCTGCCGTCGGCCGCGCAGTGCTGCTCGGCGTACTCCTGCCACATGTCCGCGGTCCACGGGGCGTTCAGGAGGTGCCGCAGCCGGAAGTCGCACGTCACCCAGGTGCCCGCCGTATGGTCGTAGAGCCACACACGCTCGGGGCGGTAGGGGTTGAAGCGGCATTCCCACTGCTTCTCCCGGCCGGGCAGCTTTGAGCCGCCGCGCAGGAGGATCTCCCGGTAGTGTCCGGCGTCCTGCGCGACGGGCTGGTAGGTCCGATAGTCGATCATGAAGCCGCCCTTGCCGGGGGTGACCCACTGCGGCAGCAGGAAGAAGCGGTTCTGGGCGGGGGAGAGCGGCACGGCCCGGTAGCCGCTGCGGGCTACCTGGACGGCGTACATGTCGTTGGGCGACAGCGCGACGCCCGGCCGGAACGGGTCGTGCAGCCCCGCATCGGGGGTCTGCTGGTACTCCAGTGCCACCCATTCCTGGGCCATCTGCTGGAGTTCGGCGATCGTGTACAGCGGCATCCGCTCGATGCCGCGGCCGCGCTTCTTGTGGCTGCGGCCCTGCCAGCCATGCCGCACATGCTGGCTGAAGCGGTGCGCGAGGGTGACGAAGAAGTGCTCGACGAGCGGCTTGTCGGGCGCGGTTCTCTTGCGCGCCGGGCGGCGGGCGATGCGCAGCCGGTCGCAGACCTCGGTGAAGTGCTCGCTCACATAGGGGCTGCCCTGGTCGTAGATGATCAGTTCGGGGCGGATGACCGGGCGGGCGGCGGTGGCCTCGGTGAACCGTTCGTCCGCCGCGCGCAGCGCCCCGAACGGCAGGCTGGAGGCGGCGGCAGCGCTCAGCGGGTCCCAGCCGGGCATCACCGGCCAGGGCGCGAAGGCCTGGGCCAGCATCAGGGTCAGGTCGATCGCCCGGGTCGCCCGGCCGGGCCGCCCGCTCTCGGCGTCCCGGGGACGGCTGGGCGTGATCATCAGCGCGCACACGCTGTGGTTGGCCACGTCGATCAGGGAGGTCATCTCGGTGGAGGTGGGCCGGCCGTCGTCGCCGCGGGCCAGGATCCGCAACGGCGTGGTGTCGACCTGAGTCACCTGCCCCGGCCGCAGCACGGCCTCACGCCCGCCGTGGGGCAGCGGCGGGGTGGAGGCCAGGGCGGCACGGGCCCGCGTCGGCCGGTCCAGGGCATCAGCCAGGCCGGACTCCTTCATCCGCAGGTAGAAGGTGGACCGGGAGGGCAGCAGGGCCGCCACGGCGGCCGGATCGCCGAGTTCCTTGCCGTAGCGCGCGTGCAGGAGATCCTTGACCTCCTCGCGGATCACGTCGATGGTCACGTCCGACGCGTGTGCGCGCCGGGCCACCACCTCCTGCATGGCGGCCAGGCACCGCGGATCGCTGAAGCCTCCCGGCCGTCTGTCCCGCGCCGCGGGCAGCAGGACGACCGGGTTCTCCCCGGCCGCTTTCCACTTGCGCCGTTTGTCGGCGAGGGTGTGGGCGGAACAGCGGACGCCGTCGGCGGCCATCCGCGCCGACATCGCGGCGCACCGCTGGGCCAGCGTCGTTTCCGGCCCGAATCCCCGCGCGTGCTCGCTTCGGCCCGGCGCCAGACCGGTATCGATCTCCACCATGCGCGCCTGCCACAGCGCGGCTTCTTCTTTCTGCCCCTCCTGACGCCCCCACCCGCCAAGAGCCGCACCCTCCGCGTCCGGCGCCGTATTGCCGCTGAGGACCGCGAAGTCGTCCGCGCCCACCAGCCACCGGTACGACACCGCCCGGGGCGCCTCCCCGCCGTCCTGCGGCAGCAGCGTGACCTGCGACCCCTGCCACTCCACCACCTCCCACTCGCGCTCCTGCCAGCGCACCCGCGCCCCGATGGACAGCGACCCCGCAAGCCGGGCCTCACCCGATCCCGCCATGTGCCCCTTTTCCGGTCCTCAGGCTGTCCAGGCCACGGCATCGGGCAGCAGCGGGTGCGCGATGTCGAACAGCAGCCGCCGCTGCCACAGCATCCGGTAGGCGAGGTCCAGCCCCGTCAGCTCGTCCAGCCCACTCGCCGCCACTCCCGCCCGCAGACCTGCCGGCTCCCTGAACGCCTCCAGCAGCGCCTGCTCCTGGCCCTCCTCGTCGCCCGCGGGGAACCGGTAGCCGGCCAGCCATCCCAGATTGCGCACGCGCAGTCCCGACGGCTCACGCACCTGCCGCACCCGCCACCCGGCCGCCCCTGCCACCTCCTCAAGCACCTCAAGCCTCACCGCGGGCAGGCTTTCCCGGCCGGCAGGCTTCAGCACCAGCACCTCACGCACACCCTCGGCCGTGCGCGCCAGGAAATCCGGGCGCCACCGGCGAAGGCGGCCTCCCGCCCGCCACCGCAGTTCCACCGGGCCGGCACTGAACGCGGCCCAGGCCGGCTCGAAGTCCAGCTCCACCGCCAGCCGCCACTGCCGCAGGCTGCCGCACACCACGGTCTGCTCCCGGGTCGCCACAGGCCAGTAGGTGATGATGCCCTTGCGGCCCCGGTAGGGCACCGGCTCGCTCACCGGCCCGAACTCCTCCAGCGTCACCCCCCGAAGCCCGGCCGCGCTGCACAGGCGCACCGGCCCGTACGGCTCGCGGTACAGAGCCACGACATCCTGCCCCGCGCCCGGCACCGCCTCGCCTTCCAGCAGGTCGCCCAGGCCTTCTGCCTTGCTCACGCCACCCACCCCTTGCCTTGCCGCCGCAGGGTCCCGCAGGCCTGTCCGGTCGGCAATCCTCCAAGTCCAGTCCCTGATCGTGTACCAGCCGATTCACGAAACGGCCCGGCGCCGACAGTCCGCAGACCGGCCGCGATTGGCGGGGCCGGACAGCCAGGCTCTCACCACCCGCTCGCCCGCCCCTGCCTCTTCCCGGTGACGACTGCTGCCGCAGCATCCCGGCATGCCCATGCTGCTCCGTGCTGCGCCGCGAGAACTTACCCGCCGCCGGATACACCTGAAAGGGTGAACACGCTGGCGACAGGGAAGGGGTGCCGGGTACTGCCCGGGCGCATCGAGCGCGGCTCGACTGCCGAATGCGCTCACGAGGAAGCCGGCCTTCGGTCCGCTGGACGGCTTCCGCGGTAAACGGGCGCGCGGACGCATCGACGGCTTCGCTCTCGCGTACCTCGGCATGAAGGACGACTGGCTGCCCGCCGACCTCGTCCCGCGCAGCGCGGTCGCCTCCTACCCGACCACCTTCGCCGCCATGGCCCGCGGTGATTTCGAGGCCATCACCCCCTGCGGCGAACAGCTCATGCGCACCGCCCTGCCGATGTACCTGCGCCCCGCACACCGCTGAGGGCGGCAGACGAAGCAAGCGGTTGGCGACGCCACGTACCGGGCGTAAGCCACCCCGGCGCTCCGGCTACCTGACGCGCCGTCAGGGAATCTGCCGGTCCGTCGAACGTCGCCAGGGTAGCTGTAGCTGGTCGTTGCCGCGATGGGAGGGCCGGGTGTGAATCCGGGTCTGGGTGTTGTACTTCCCCTTACCAGTTGGGGAGTTGCTCCCCCGGCTGGTGCTCGAAGCGGCCCCGCCCTGACTCTGAATCCGATTGGCGCCGGAAGGTTGCCTTTGATTCGAAGTGTCGGGCGGGCCGTCGGCGTGGCCCCCGGGCGCCTGGCTTGAAGAGAGCCTGTCCGACTCAACCCAGATCTGCCGACGTTGCGGGGGCCACGCTGTCACCGTATCGGCAGCAGGGAAGACACAGGAGTTGGAAGCACACCATGGCGTTGCCGGAATCGATCCGCACAAGCACAGCGCAACCATCTCGCTGGTCGATCGGAGAGGCGAAGCGGAGGAATCTGCTTCCTTCGCCGTAACGTCCGACGGGATCACTGAACTGCTGGGCTTCCTCAGTGACAGTGAGCTGGTGATCGACCGGATCGGTGTCGAGGGATCCTCCAGTCTGGGACAGCCGCTCGCCCTCGCCCTGGCCGCGGCCGGATACGACGTGCGCGAGGTGCAGCCGAACCGCACCGCCGAACGCCGCAGGCGCCGACGTCGCGCCAAGACCGACATCGAAGACGCGGAGGCGATCGCCCGCGAGACACTGGCCGACCCGCACCTGCCGCCGGCCGGCAAGCACGCCACGCCGGATGCTGTCTGGGACGAACTCACCGCCGTCCATGACTGGCGGTCCTCCCTGGTCATGCAGCGGACACGCCAGCTGAATGAGGCCGAGGCCGTCCTGGTGGCGCTGCCCGTGAGCATCCGGGCCGAGCTTCCGGCGACCAGCCGTGTCCTACCCCAGTTGGAGGCGTTGGAGACTATCGCCCGGCAACAGCCAGAAGCGGCTTCTGCGACTTTGATACACATCGACCGGCTGGTCGCCGCCCTTGACGACATCCGTCGGCTGACCCGGCGGATCAAAGACCTCGACACGAAGGTTCCCGCACTGCTGGCCACGCTGGGCTGCACGCTGGCCGAGATCTGCGGCATCGGAGCGATTACCGCCATGGAGTTGTTGGTCGAGGTCGGAGACCCGTGCCGGTTCCGCACCGAGGCCCAGTTCGCCCGCTGGTGCGGTGCCGCCCCGCTGGCGGTCTCCTCCGGCGAGGGCCACGGCCGGGCCCGCCGCCACCGGCTCGACGTCGGCGGCAACCGCAAGGTCAACTCGGTGCTGCACATCGTGCACGTCACCCAGGTCCGCTGCCACGAGCCCGCTCGTGCCTTCATGGCCAGAAAGATCGGCGAGCACATGCCCAAACGGTCCGCGCGCCGAGCTCACAAACGCCAACTCGCCAACGTGATCATCCGGCACATGTGGAGAGACGCTGAGCGTCGACCCGCCCAGCCGCCCGCATACAGCGCAGCTTGACAAGAGAGCTTCGAGTCGATCAACGCACGGCTGCGGAAAGCCACCCGCAACCGCGGGCACTTTCCCTCCGAGCAGGCCGCGCTGAAGGTGCTCTACCTCGCCGTCCGCGAGCAGATCACCCCCAGAGCACGCGATGTCAACCACGTCGCGGCACACTGGAAGAAGGCACTGAACCAGTTCTCACTGTTCTTCGAGGACCGGCTCAACACCAAGTGATGGCCCAGGACTTACACAAGGTTCCGTACACGCCCCCGTGGCCGGGCTTCTCATGACGGCTGATCGGGGTGGAGCTCACGGTGTCGTTGGTCGGCTGGTCCTTGGCGCGGGGTGCCGTCGCGTAGCCGGGGCAGCAGGGGCGCATCCGGGGTGAGCAGGGTGCGGAGGCGGGGCAGGGGGAGGGCTTCTTGCCGCAGTACCAGGCCGTCGGCCAGCAGTTGCGCGACGCGCAATGCGATGTGAGGCGGGAGCCAGGCAGCTGCGGTGCGTGCTTCGTCGTCGGTGGCGGGTGGGTGGGAGCGTGGCCGGCCGGTGAGGAGGGCCTGGTAGAGGCCGGTGGCGGGCAGCAGCGGGGGGAGGCCGATGGCCTGTGCGCGGTGGCTGGTCTGCTGGGCGCAGTGCAGGCCGTCGAGGTCGAGGTCCGCGTACATCAGCAGGGTGTCGACGGGGTGGTCGCGTTCGCGGAAGGAGGGCAGGGCGGTGGGGATGGAGGCGGTGAGTTGGTCGCCGGAGCCGAAGCCGAGCCAGCCCACCTGGTCGAGGTCGGGCCAGGCGCCGAGGATCTCCCGCAGGCTGGTGAACGCGGCGGTGTTCTCGACGATGAGCATCCAGGGGGCGGGCCCGAGTTCGAACATGGCCAGCGGGGCGGGGGTGGGCCGCGCCCGCAGGTGCGCGGCCACGTCGAGGAGTCCTTTGGCCACGAGGTGGTGGCGGTCGATGTCCTTGAGGTGTTTCTCGTCGCCGTACAGCTGGTAGGAGCGGTCGGCGAGCGGGACGATCTCGGCATCGGGTTCGTCGCGCAGCAGGGCGTTGACGGGGCCGAGGAGTGCGTGGTCGGCGGCGCTCAGGTTCAGGGCGGTGGCGAAGGACAGCTGTTCCACGAATGCCCGGGGCACTGGCCGGGGCCGGGAGGGGCGGGCGGGCTGCGAGCGCTTGACCCACCGGGGCAGCGGCGGGTGGGCGCTGTAGTCCCAGCCTGCGCTGCCCTTGGGTAGCTGGGCCAGGCCGCGTCGTTGGAGGGCTTGGGCCGCCTCGGCGAGGACGCGGCGGCGCCGTGGTGAGGCGGGCAGGCTGGAGTCGCCCGCCTCGGCGGCGCCCGCCAGCACGTCGAAGTCGACGTGCCGGCGGGGCTGCAGGGCCAGGTGGGCGGCCATGCGGTCGGCGGTGCTCATCCGGCGTCCTGCCCGGGACTCTCGGGGACCTGACCGGTGTCAGGGGGAAGAACACGGCGTCGCAGGAGGCGGGCGGCGGCGATGCCGTCGTCCTGGGCGCGGGTGACGCCGTCCGCGACGGCGTCACCGTAGCGCTCGAGGACCTGCACGTAGCGGCGCTTCGTGCGTAGATCCATGCCGTTGCGCAGGCGGATGATGAGAGGGAACCGGTCCAGCGCCGGGCGGTCGTTGGACCCGGTGGTGTAGACGAGCTGGATGCCGTGGGCGCCGGCGACACGGCGCTGGAGATCGACGAAGGGCCCGTAGTTGGCCTTCCCGAAAGGGTTGTCCAAGACGAGCGTACCCACGCCGCCGGGGACGCGGCGGTCGCGCTGGGCGGCACGCATCCGGGCGAGCGTGCAGTACAGCAGAACGGAGACGGTCAGGAGTTCGCCGCCGCTGAACTTCTGGATCTCGGTGACGGATTCGCGTTCGACGACATCCAGGCTCTGCGTCGGCTTGATGATCCTCGCGATGATGTTGCCGTGGCCGCCCAGCGCGGCCAGAACCAGTCGTTTGGCCAGCGGCATCGCATCGGGCAGGGCGCTGGCCCGGCCTGCGGCGCCGGCCGGCAGCGAGGCGATGAGCCGGTCGACTTCGGCGGACAGCCGGCGCGCGAGCTCGTCCCCGCGGGCGCGCTGGCGCAGCTCCAGCGTCAGGAACCGCTGGGCGGACCAGCTGCCCAGGTTGCCCGGGAGGCGGGAGCGGCGCGCGGCTTCCTCCGCGCTGTCGAGGACGGCTTCGACCATGCTCGCGCAGGCGTCGACGACCCGGGCGTGGTCCTCGTCGGACTCGGCGAGCAGCGCGCGGACCTCTCGTTCGCGTTCCTCGATGTCTTCCAGGAGGGAGGTCAGCCGTGCGGGCAGGGCAAGATCCTGCTGCAGGCGTTCGCGCAGCCGGCCGTCGACGACCGCTGCGTACTCCGGCTGCAGGGACAGCCGTTCCACCTGCTGCATGTACTTGCGCAGGGCGGTTCTGGCGCCGTCGTGGGCGCTAACGGCCTGGAGAACCTCACCGGTGATGGCGTCCTTGACCCGCTCGGCGTCCTGCGGCTGCAGGGACCGGGCGGTCACGGCGGACAGCCCGTGCCGTTCCAGGAGCAGCGCGTCCACGCCCAGCTCCGGGCTGCCGTCGCTGTGGCCGGGCGGCTGGCGGTCGGCGGCCGTGCCGAGACTGCCCGCCGACTGCCGAAGCTGCGCGGCCTGAGCGGCCGCAAGGTCGGCGGTGCGGTGCGTGCGCTCAGCGTCCAGGCGCCGCACCTGGGCCAGTGCCCGGTCCTCCTCCAGACGATGCTCCTCTGCCTGTAGCTCCTCCTGAGCGGCCTGGAGGCTGGGGAAGGAGACCTGCTGTGCCCCGGGAGCAAGTTCGTCCAGCTGTTCGGCAGCCTTCCGGTGGGCCTCCAGGGCCTGGCGGTGGAGGAGATGCGCTTCGTGTTCGGCCCGCTCGGCGTTCTTGCGGGCCGCGTCCGCGGCGGCGATACGGTCGGTGAGGCGGTCGGTGTCGGCTGCCTCGGCTTGCCGGGCAAGTCCCGCCGCCCGGGCGCGTACCGCGGAACCCGTCGTGTCGGCAAGTTTCTGGTTGAGGGTGTCGATGGCCGTCTGGGCGGCGGCGAGCCGCTGCTGCAGCGCGGTGTCGCTGATGCCGTCGAGCCAGTCTCCGCGGGCCTGGCCCCAGCGCTCGCGCAGCGCCTGCCCGAGAGCATCCGCGCGATACCAATGGCCTCCTGCATCCACCTGACTGACGCCGATTTCGATCCAGGCACTCGCATGCTGCCGTCCAGTCGAAGGACCGTGCCGGTGGCGTAGGAGGAGCGGTCGCTGAGGAGCCACGCGGCGGCCTGGGGGTTCCCCTGCTCTCGCAACGGGTGCAAATGCGAGGGGGCCGCCACCGCAGTTCGGAGAGGCGGCGGCAGAGCCATCGTCAATCCTCAGGTTCCCGAGAATTGGGCTGGTGGCCATGCCGATTCGTGAGGTCCGGGAGATTCTGCACCCGCCGGGCCTCGTTCACCATGGCGAGGATGGCGTTCAGAATGGTGGGCGACAGCCCGTTAGCGCGCAGCGCGATATTGCGGATACGGGCGTCGCGCAGGGCGGAGGCCAAGGCCAGTTCCGCACTGACGCGACGGGATACCTCTTCGTTGAAGAAGTACTCTGGCGGAACGCCGAAGTATCGTGCCAGTGCCTCGAGCTGACGAATCGTCACATTACTCTTCCGGCCGGTGGCCAGCTCCCACAGGTACGTACCGGAGATTCCTCCGCCCGTCTTCTCGCGGATCTCTTTGGCCAGTCGCGCGTACCCCGGCCGGGTTCTCTCGTCGGGGTACACCGACGCGATCAGCTCGTTGAGACGTTCGCTCAAGGTGAGCAGCGCAGGACGCCTACCGTCGTTGTCGGGGGCTGAAGCGACCTTACCCATCATGCGGTTCCTCACTGGAGGCGATCAGCGGCTACCTGGGCTGGGTCATCTGCTCGACCGGACGGAATCATTCCCTTATGGATACCGGCATCCGCCCACGTTGACAAGGCGCTGGATAGATCTCCGCCGTCGGGTTTGATCTTGGTGTTCGGTTTGTTGTCTGTGGCCTGTGTCTGCGATAGATCGCTCGCTTCGTACGACGAGCTCCGTGCGCGTAGCCGGGCTACGCGACGAGCTGGCCGTGGCGAAGGCCCGGCGTCGCGGACGCGGGACGTGGGGCTGGAGGCCCGACTGGCTCAGACCTTGAAGAACTCCTCGAGGCCGCCCTCCTCGGACGGGCCCGCGAAGCCGTCACCGAAGTCGTGCGCCCCCGCTCGGGCCGGAGACCGGGACGGCCGGAGGGGCAACTCGGTACAACGCTGCGACAGCGGACCCCCGACCACGCGGTGCTCCACCATCCCGAAGGCACCTGCGGTGGTTGCGGCGCGGACCTGGACGACGCCGCGGTCGATCGTGACGAGTGGCGCCAGGTTTTCGACCTGCCCGAGCCGGTTGGCCTTGAGAGCACCGAGCCCCGTTGCTCTGGCTGCGGTGCGCGTGCGAGAAGCAGATCAGGGCCGCCGCCCCTCACAGGGTAAGTGCACCGCGATTGCGTACCAGCCGGCGGATCACCGCGGTGGGCGTGTATCTGATACGCGCCCAGTTCCTGTTCAAGGCCCGTACCGCCACCGTGCTCGTTCGGTGCGCCCGTCGCCGCGGGCACGATCGCCTCCTGGGTCCGTCGCTGCGCGTCGTATCTCAAAGCCTTCCGCGCCCCTGCATGCCCACAGAGCAGAGGGACTTATCCAGTCACGACAAGGCGAATGTCAGACACTGCTGAGGCGAGGCCATCCATCAGCTGTAGCTGATGCATTGACGCTCCTTATCCGCTGTCCTAGGCTCCTGAGCCAGTCATCGCCAACGACTGCCCCTGACCGAGGGCAGCCGATCGCGACAGGCCCGACCTGTCTTCCTCACGACCGGAGACGCCGGCAGAACCGCCCCGTGCGCCTTCCGCCCTCCCACTCGTCGACCTCGCCTCGCGGCGCAGGCGTCCTTTGGAGAGTGCTCATGCCTGGCCTCAGCACGAACAGGGCAGCTATCACAGCCGAGTTATGCACCTTTCCCGAACTGACCGACGCGCCTGGGGAGGAGGGCGCCCCCGTCCGCCGGGTCACCACCCCCACCGGTGACCAGCTGTGGCTCGTCACCTCGTACGCGCTCGGCAGAACGGTGCTCAGCGACCCGCGACTCAGCCGGGCGGCGGCCGTGGCGCGCGGCGCACCCCGGCTGTCCGACACCGCCCCGGCGCCAAGCGCGATGACCAGCATGGACGGTCCCGAACACGCGAGAATCCGCAGGATCGTGGCCGGAGCATTCACCACCCGCTGCGCGGAGGCACTCAGGCCTCTCGTCGAGCGGTTGACCGACGAACTGCTCGACGGCCTCGCCACCCAGGGCCCGCCCGCCGACTTCGTCGCTCACGTGGCGGCTCCGCTACCACTGGCGGTCCTGTGCAGGCTGCTGGGCATTCCAGACGAGGACCGGGATCAGTTCAGATCGTCGGTGGGCGTCCTGTTCGACATCACCGCCAGGCCATCCGCCGAGAAGACGCGACAGCGGCTCATGCTCGTCTATTACATGACGACGCTCATCGAGCGCAAACGACGATGCCCCGATGACAGCCTCATGTCGACGCTGATCCGGACCAGGGACAGCGAGGGAGCCCTGTCCGAACACGAACTGGTTAATCTCGGACTCGCCCTGCTCATGGCGGGCTACGAGACGACCGTCGGCCAGATCGGCCTGACCGCCCTCGCGCTGCTGACCGACCACGACCACCGGCGCACACTCCGATCCCGGAGCGCGTGGACGCCCGCCGCAGTGGACGAGTACCTGCGCCTGGTGCCGGCCACGCCCCTGAGCTTCCCCCGCGTCGCGCTCCAGGACGTCCCGCTCGGACCGGTCACGGTGAGGGCCGGCGAGGCCGCCGTGGTCTCCCTCGCCAACGCCAACACAGACCCCACCGTCTTTCCCGACCCGGTCGCCAGTCTGGAGACACGACCACCACACCTGACGTTCGGCCACGGGGCGCACCGATGCCTCGGGGCACATCTGGCCCGGCTCCAGGTGTCAACGGCAATCGGACGCGCCCTCGGGCGGTTCCCCGAACTGCGCCTGGCCGCAGGCGACGCGTCCGTCCGCTGGACCAGGGGCCTGGCCACCCGCGGCCTGACCCGGCTGATCGTCACCTGGTAGCCCTGCACCCGCCCGTCCCGCACCGCCCCGTCGCAAACGCCCAAGGAGCTGACGTGGACAACGCCATGACGACCGGACAACAGCAGGTGCGCTACGAGACGCACCGCCACACCCCTGCGACACCGCCACAGGAACCGGACCAGGCCTCCGCCCTGGCCGACCTGTGCGCACGCATCGAGGGACTGACCGCGCCCCTGCCCGTGCACCGGACCTCCGGGGCACCTCTCGATGCCCGCGCCCTGGTGGCCGAGGCACGCAAGCAGGCGGCCCTCGCGAGTGACCTGACAGGCCGGCCGGTCCTGGTTCTCGACGATCTGCCCGAGAACGTGCTCACCGGTTTCCTCGCCGCGGCACTCGCCGGAGCCTTGCCCCTAGTGGTCAGCCCCAGCCGCCCAGGAGAGTCGCAGTCCTCCGTACGGAATCGTGTCCTCACTGTGGCAGAGTCGGTCGGCGCCCACCGCGTCCACACCGGCGGGCAGTGGCAAGATCTGCCCCGCCCGACCACCCCGGTGAGCGACCCTACCGACCCGGCACAGACCGCGTACCTTCAGTTCAGTTCCGGCAGTTGCGGCCCGCCGCGTCCCCTGCGCATCCCGCATCGTTCGCTGGGGCTCCAGCTCCGCCTGCTCGCCTCGACCTTCTCGGTCGGCGACACGGACATTGTCGGCTCCTGGCTTCCCCTCTCGCACGACATGGGCCTGATCGGCGGAGCGCTGCTGGCACTCCACCTCAGGCGACCCCTCGTCCTGTGGAGCCCGGCCGAGTTCATGCGGTCACCGCGAGCTTGGGTGAACCGCATGGCGGAGACCGGCGTCACCTACTTCCCCGTCATCCCCGCCGGCATGCATGTCACAGCCAAGGCCCTCGCGACGAGCGGCACCCGCCCGCCACTACGGACGGTCCCGGTCGGTGCCGACGTCCTGCGGGCGCCGGTGTTGAGGGCCTTCGAGGAGACGCTGCCGAACGCACCGGTTGACGTGATTCGGCCCTGTTACGGCATGTCGGATGCGACGCTCATGGTGACCTGCGCCCCGGCAGGACGCCGCTGGCGCACGGTGCCCCTGCCCGACGGGGCACGAGGGCCTGGGCTCGCGGCATTGCCAGGTGGCAGCCCCACGGTGTCGGTGGGCGCTCCAATCCCGCAACACGATGTATGGATCGAGCGGGACGGCCGACGGGTCGGCGAGCACGTGATCGGCGAGGTGAAGGTCCGCTCCGCCACGCGCTGCGCGGGCCCGTACGGGCGACCGGGACCCGTGTCCGCGGACACTGTGGTCGACACGGGGGACCTGGGCTTCATGGCCGACGGCGAACTGGTCTTCGCCGGGCGTGGACGCGAGGTGATCCGGGTCGGCGGGGAGGACTTTCTGCCCTCCGCCGTGGAGGAGTTCGTCGTCCGTGAGGGATACGCGAAGCACGGCCGGGTCGCCGCGGTCGGCGTGACCGACACCGCTGCCGGCCGCATGGTCGTGGTGATCGAGGACGAGCAGGCGGGCGACCGCGAACGCCGCGCGCTGCTGCGCACTGCCAGGACTGGCGGAGTTCCCGTGTCAGACGTGCGGTTCGTCGCCCGGGACTGGCTGCCCAAGACCACCAGCGGCAAGCTGCAGCGACTGCGGATAGCCGCCGCTCTCGAGGGCCGGGAGGAGGAACCGTCGTGAACCTCCCGACACCCGCCCGGAGCGACGATGCCTCCCCGTGGCACGTTCCGGAAGGCTGGAGCCGTACGGCCGTGCTCGGCGGCGGGACCGGAGCACCCGCCGGTGCCCCGCCGTCCGGCCCGGTGACGGGGACGGACGACGGCGCGTCGCCCGGCGCAGCCGACGACTTTCCCGCTGCACGGCTGAATTGCCTGCACCACTGCCTGCGCGACGTACTGTGGGGCCACGGCGTCGCGGCGGCCACCGACCAGCTCGTCCAGCCAGTCGGTACAGTCTTCTCCATCGACCGGGCCTTCCGCCCCTGGCTGGCATCGCCGGGCGAACAGTGGCTCACCGTCCCGGAGTTCTTCGGCTCCGTGCGAGCTCAATGGCACGCCGCGTGGACCGTGGATGACTTGCGCGGGCGCGTCCGCGAGGAGATCGAGCGAGGACACGTGCCGATCCTGCACGCCCACCGCTGGCGCGTGCCCTGGCTGTCCGGCACCGATCTTCTGCCGGCCGACTACCACACGATGATGGCCCTCGGCTGCGACGGGCGTGCGGTGCTGCTCGCCGACCGGCAGCCGACCAGTATCGATCCCGTACCACGGGAGCACCGGGTGCGTTGGGACGACCTCACGGACACCGCGCGGCGGGGGGTGCAGGTGCTCGCGTACGACATCGGCGAGGCGGCCGTCGTGGACGGTGACCGGCACGACGTCGACCTCCACGCACTGCTGAGCCTTTCCTGTCGCAACCTTGGCGGTCGCGTTCCGCAGGTGCCCGGTATGGAACACGGGGTGGCAGCCGTGGAACTCCTGAAGTCCTTCGCCTCCGCGCACGCGGCGGCGATGCTCGACAGCAAGCTCCTACGGCTGGCGCTGCGCTGGCACCTGCCCTCGTGCATCGACAAGTACGTGGTGGGCAACCGTCGGCTGTTCCTCCACTTCGTCCACCGCCACCGGTATCTCCACCCGCAGGCGCTCAGCCCCGCGCTGTGCCACCGAGTGGAGGAATCCGCCACGGCATGGGCGGTAGTCGGACGGTCGCTCGCCCGGTCCGCCCGGCGCGACGGCATGACGGAACCCGACGTCGCCTCGTCGTTGGCCGACGTGGCCGACGCCGATCGACGGCTGCTGGCGGCCATGACGACCGCACGGGACCTGCTCGGCGATCCGCCACCGCCCGCCCGGCCACCGGCGCACGACACCGTGGGGGCGCGATGAGCGCTGTACCGTCCCGCACACCCACGCCGCTGAAAGACCCGCAGGCTGAGGCCGACTGGGACCGGGAGCTGGGCCGCTACCCTGTCCACACCCCCTTCCAGCGAGCCGGCTGGACCGCGGCGAAGGCGGGGGCCGGCTACGAACAGGTCTTCCTCAGCGGAGCCGGCTACCACCTCGCGGGCCTGGTGACACACAGTGCCGGAGGCCCCGTCCTCACGTGCACCCGCGGACCCGCGTACGCGGACGAGACCGCCCTGCGGACCGCCACCAAGGACATCCGCACCAGCTTTCCGGAACACGAGGTGCGCATCGGACCCTACGCGGAGGGCACACCGGCGGTCCGGACCGCCGAGCATGTGCTCCGCGAGGCCGGATGGCGGCCCGTGGGAACCCAGTTCCACCGCATGACGGCGACCGTGGCGCTGGGATCGGACGAGGCGATGGCCGCGCGGATGTCGCACGGCACCCGCTACACCCTGAAGAAGGCGGACCGAGCCGGGGTCCGGGTCAGCGCGCGGGCGGACGAAGCGGCGGCCAGGCGTTTCGCCGGCTGCTACGCGGACTTCGCCCATCGCAATGGATACCGCTCCCTCCCGAACGCCTACCTGGAGAAACTCGGCGCCTGGTTCCGGCGGACAGGGACAGGAACCTACCTGTTCCTCACCGTCGGCGACGAACTCCGCTCTGCCGCCCTGCTCCTGACCGCGGGCCGGCTCGGCTGGGTGTCGCGCGCGCCGACCACCGGCTCCGAGCCCTACGGAGCGGTGCTGTTCTGGGAAAGCCTGCGCTGGCTGCGCGACCGCGGCTGCACGCACTGCGACCTCGGAGGGATCCACTCCGACGAGACCGGCCGGGCGGTCCTCAACGGGCTGACGAAGTTCAAGCTCTCGCTCGGTGCCCATCTGGTGCCCATTGTCGACGAGCACGTCCTGTACCGCCGCTATCACGAGGGACCGTGACGTGACCCACCTTCTCGATCTGCTGTCGGACGGCTCCCACAGCCGAGCCACCCTACGCTTCGGCCCGGACCAGAAGCCCGTCACTGGTGACGAGGTGTGGCGGCGGGCGGAGGACTGCGCCCGCTGGATCGGCGCCCGGACACCGGCGGGAAAGGCCGTCGGCATGTTCCTCACGCTGACCCCCGACACCGTCCCGGTCGTGGTGGGCGCCTGGCTGGCCGGAGTGGACCTGGTGTCCCTGCCCCTCCCCGGACGCAACCCGAACTTGCCCGGATACCTCGCCATGATCGAGGCCATCGTCCGTCGCCTCGACCTGACACTTGTCCTCACCGCGGACGGGGCCGAACTCCCGCTCCCGTCGCATCCCGCCCTCCGCTTCGCACCGTTCGCGGCGGCGCGCGAGGGCGGCCCACCCCTACGCCGCTCCCGCCCGGGAGCGCTGATCCAGTTCACGTCCGGAAGCACTGGTGCCCCCAAGGGCATACGTATCTCCGCGACGGCACTCGCCGCCAACGTCGAGGCGGTCATCGGCCGGTTCGCCCTGGACGAAGGCGTGCGCTGCTGCTCCTGGCTGCCGCTCTCCCACGACATGGGCCTGATCGGTGCCCTGCTCACCTCCTGGGCGGCCGCCGGACGGAGCCGGGCCGGGGCGGGGGACATCGTGCTCAGCACCCCGGAGGCATTCCGGCACGATCCTTTGTCCTGGCTGCGGGACTGCTCTGACCACGGCGCCGACTACACCCTCGTACCGAACTTCGCGCTGGACCTGGTCGCCGCACGGCTCGCCGACGGTGGCGCCCCGCTCGACCTGCGCCCTCTGCGGCGGCTGGTAGTGGGCAGCGAGCCCATCTCCGCCGGCACCCTGGAGCGCTTCGCCGAGGCCGCCCAGGCAGCCGGACTGGACGAACGGGCGCTGTGCCCCGCGTACGGCATGGCAGAGGTCGGTGTCGGTGTTTCCGCTGTGGCCCCGGGCGAGGTCTGGTCCGCGGCCGACGTCGACTCCGCCGCGCTCGGCCGCAACCGCTGGCTGCCCGAACCCTCCGGCACGGGACATCGTTTCGTCGGTCTGGGCCGGCCGCTGGACGGCGTGGAGGTGGAGGTCGCGCCCGAGCCGGCCGGAGCGGACGGAGCCCCGGGGACGGGCGACGGGACGCACGGCCGGATCGGCTACCTGCGGATCCGCACCCGGTCCCTGCTCACGGAGTACGTGACAACCGAGGGCCCCCAGCAGGTCGGCGAATGGCTGCGCACCCCGGACCTGGGCTACGTCGACGCATCAGGCGAGATCTTCGTGACCGGTCGTTCGCAGGAGGTCATCGTGGTGGCCGGACGTAACCTCTACGCGACTGACATCGAGCGCGCAGCCCAGGGTGTGGCCGTGGTGCGACCCGGCAACTGCGCGGCGGTGCCGGGAAAATCGGGTGGCTATGCGGTGATCGCCGAGCCGGTGCCCGCCCACGAGATCGGCGTGGACGCCATGCGGCGCTTCCGGGTCGCACTCGTCCAGGAGGTCGGCCTTGGCCCCACGGAGATCATCTTCGTTCCCCGCGGCACGCTCAGCAAGACCTCCAGCGGCAAGATGCGCCGCTCCGAGATAGCGCGCCAGTACCACAAGGACGCGTACGACGTCATCGCACGACGCGAGTTCGTCTGGCACCCATGACGGTTCGCGGGGGAATACCACCCGCCGACGAACGCCCACGACGACGAACCCGACAACCAAGGAGAACGAAGGTGGACAGGACGACTCTGCTGGCCGAGATACAGACGCTGGTGGCCGGCTTCACCGGACTGGAACCCGAGGCGATCGGCCCCGAGGCCCACGTGCAGAACGACCTCGGACTCGACTCCCTGAACCTGGTCCAGCTCCTCACCGAGCTCACCCGTCGGCACGGCCTCGAGGTCCGCATCGACCGCCTCACCGACCTCGACCGGATGATGACCGTCGGCGGTCTGACCGACACCCTGCTCGCCCTGGCCGGAGACAGCGCCGAGGTGCACCCATCATGACGCGCACTGCCGCACTGGGCACCTATCTCAGCCACCCCGAACTGCCGTACCTGGCGCCGCCCAGCTGGCTGCACACCCAGGAAGTCGTCGGGGAGACGAGGAGCGTGCTCGCCCTGGCCGAGGACGAGACCGGAAACCCCCGCCGCAAGCCGCTGATCCCACTGCCCGGCCGACACCACCGCTGGCACGATGACGTCACCGCACTCGCCGCAACCCTCCGCGCCGAACCGGACGGGACCCGCATGGTCGTCATGGAAACCGAGGCTGGGACACGGCACCTGACGGAGCGGGCCGACGCCCTGCCCTGGAAGACGGACTTCGACTGGTACGGCATGGTGCGCGAGGTGCACGACCCGGGCCCGGCAGAACGAGCCGTGAGCCTGGCACAGGTCCCGCACCTGATCCCGGCCGCGTTCCGGCTGTGGAACGACGAGAGCTTCGCGGCACCCATCGATGACGAGACGAGCAGGCGGCTTACCGCCGAACACCCCCTGTGGCTCGCCGAGAACGCCTACGTCGTCACCCCGGACGGAGAACACGTCGTGGCGACCGCCCGCCTGCACATCGAGAAGGACGGCCTCAGCGAACCCTTCGCATTCCTGCGCGGCCTGATCGTCGCCCGCACAGCCCGCGACACGTCGAGCCTGTCCGCGCTCACCGCCGTGTACGCCGCCCTCATGGACCGGCTCCGCGCCGATGGCGTGCCCCGCTGCCATCTGAAGGTCGCGGCCGACAACCACAGGCTGCGCCAGTTCTACGAGCTCCTGGGATTCGGCGTCGAGGCACGGGTGCGAGAACTGAGCGTCCCCGTCGGCACCGGTGCCTGAGCACACCGTAGACCGGCACCGCACCGCACAGACCGATGCCCGAGGAGGAACCATGACTGCCACGTCCACCGCGCTGCGCCTGTGGCTGGTGTTGCGCGACCGACTGAAAGCGGCGCGCACACCGCAGCCCGACGAGGACGCCGCCGCGCTCGTGGCCGCCGCGCTCGGCACGCGCAGCGGCGCCATCCGCTGGCTGGACGAGGTTCCCGAGGACCAAGTCGCCGTCGGCCACCGACTGTGCGCCCGCCGAACGGACGGCGAACCCCTGGCCTACGTCCTCGGCGCGATGGATTTCCGCGGCCTCAGACTGAGCATCGACGAACGGGTCCTGGTACCGCGCAGGAAGACCGAGACCCTGGCGGCGCTCGCCGCCGAGGAACTCGGCAAACTGCTGACAGGGCAGGACCTCGTGCGGGTGGCCGATGTCGGGACCGGTAGCGGCGCAGTGCTGCTGTACATGCTCACCGCCGGGCGCGAGCACACCGGTCGGATCCGGGCCTACGGCCTGGACTGCAGCCACGACGCCCTCGACGTGGCGCGCTCGAACGCTGCCTCGCTGGGGCTTCAGGCGCCGGTGCAGTGGTTGCAGGGCGATCTCGTCGACCCCCTTCCGCAACGGGTGCACCTGATGACCGTCAACCTCCCCTACCTACCTGCCGCGGAGGTCAGCGCACCACCCCCGGAGACGCTGCGGGAACCCACCGAGGCCGTCTTCGGCGGCGGCACCACGGGAATAGAGACACTCCGCCGCTTCTACACCGCAGCCCCGGGCAAGGTGACCGCCGATGGCATGTGCCTCGCCGAGGTCCCCGAAACCCACGCGGAGGAACTGCACGCGGCCGCCCTAGCCGGCTTCCGTAGCGCCGAGCTGCTCGCCGACCTCTCCGGTGTGCCCCGCCTGCTGCTCGCCCGCTGCTCCCGCGACACCGACGTGGAGGAAGGCTTGTGAACAAGCAACTGGTCACCGTGATGGGCACCCGCCCCAATATCGTCAAGGCGGGTCCCTTCCTCAGGGCGCTGCGCCGCCGCACGGACATCGTCAACACACTGGTGCACACCGGACAGCACTACGACGCCGACCTGTCCGGAAACCTGCAGCGCGAACTCGGGCTGGACCCCGTCGACCACAACCTCGGCGTCGGCTCCGGCAGCCACGCCACCCAGGTCGGCACGGTCCTGCAGCGCATGGAGAAGCCCCTGCTGAGCGCCGGGCCCATGGCCATGGTGGTCTTCGGCGATGTCAACTCCACCATCGCGGCGGCGATGGCAGGCGCTCAGCTCGGCATACCGGTGGTGCACGCGGAGGCCGGACTGCGTTCCGGGGACAACAGCATCGAGGAACTGAACCGTCGGCAGATCACCCGGCTTGCCCGCCTGCACCTCGCACCGTGCCGGTGGAGCGGGCTCAACCTCGTCGCCGAGCGCATCCCGAGCGCCTCCGTACGCACCGTCGGAAGCCTCATGGCCTGCTCCGCCCTCCTGTACGGCCGTAGTGGTGGCGAGGAACGGCTCGCCGAACTCGACCTTGTACCCGGTCGATACGTTGTCGTCACCGCCCACAAGGAATCGGCGGTGCTCGACCCCGACGGAGTGGCGGCGCTGACCACCGTGCTCAGGAAGATGAGCGCCCGCGTCGACGTCGTGTTCCCCCTGCACCCGAGGACCAAGCGGACGCTGGACAGGCACGTCGACTCACAGGACATGGAACGGGTGCGCTTCGTAAACCCACTCAGTTTCCGCGACATGGCCTGCCTGGTACGCCATGCCCACGCGGTGCTCACCGACTCGGACGGGCTCCAGGACGAGACCACCGTCCACAACATCCCCTGCTTCACCTTCGCCCCCGCCACCGCCCGGCGAGCCAGCGTGGAGGTCGGGACCAACACGCTGGTCGCGCTGACCGAGCCCGATCTGGTCGACCGCATCTTGGCGGCACAGCCGCACGGCACCCCGCCCCGGATCCCGCTGTGGGACGAACACGTCGGTGAACGCATGGTGGCGTCTCTCGATGAGGTGATCTTCCATGGCTGAGCCAGACCGTGACACAACGCCAGCCGTAAGCTTCTACGGCTGGGAACACGAGAAGGAACACCGCGAGGAATGGCTGCGCTGCCTGGTGGACGTCCTGGACTCGGAGCAGTGGCTCTCCCACGGTAACCCCCAGGTCAGCACGTTCGAGCGGGAGTTCGCAGACTGGCTGGGCCGTGACCACGCGGTGGCGGTGTCCTCCGGGTCCGAGGCACTCGCTCTCACCTTCGAGGCGCTTGCGCTGCCGCCAGGCGGGGAAGTCATCACCCCCGCCTTAACGTTCCAGGCCACTGCGGCAGCGGTCATCCGGGCCGGGCTGACCCCCCGGTTCGTCGACGTGCGCCCAGCCGACCTCCAGCTGGACCCCGCGGCAGTGACCGACGCGATCACTCCCCGCACCGTGGCAATCCTGCCGGTGCACCTGTACGGGCTCCCCGCTCCCGTCGACGAACTGGCCCGCCTGGCCGAGGAGTTCCACATCGTCATGGTGGAGGACTGCGCCCAGGCAGTCGGGGCCAGGACGCGCAGCGGCCCGGTGGGCACCCGAGGAGTGGCCGCCTGCTTCAGCTGCGGGCCCACCAAGCAGCTCAGCGGACCGGCCGAGGGAGGTGTGATCGCCCTCGACGACGCCGCGCTGGCGGACACACTGCGCGCCCTGCGCCACAACGGTGCAGCCGCGAGCTTCCGACACGAACACCTCGGCAGGAACGCCATGATGGGCGCGCTCGATGCCGCGTTCCTGCGCCACCGCCTCGGTCGGCTGGACCGCGAGAACACAGCACGGCGCCGGATCGCCGAACGCTATGCGGCTGTCTTCGCGGACGACCCGCTGATATCCCCGGTCGTCCCGGACCAGTGGGCACACGCGTCACCGTCCAAGGCAACCATCAGGCTCCCGCACACGGCCAGGGACACCGTCCGCACAGCACTGGAGCACGCCGGCATCCCCACCGCCGTGCACTACGCCGTGCCCTTGCACCGCCAGCCCTGCTTCGCGGACCTGCCGCCTGTGTCCCTGCCCGTCACGGACGAGGCGGCACGCACCGTGCTCTCCTTGCCCCTGCACGCTGGGCTCGGCCCGTCCGACGTGGGCCGTATCGGCGAGGAAGTCAAACGCGCTGTGAAGGAGGCGGCCTAATGCACGTCTGGATCGTCGGCGGAGCGGGACTGATCGGCAGTCACCTCGCACAGCGATTGCGCCGGCACCATGAGGTGCTGGTCAGCGACTCCTTCCGGGCGCTACGCAGCATGGCGCCCGGTCCCTGCCGGGATCTCGCTGAACGAGCTTGCGATGCGCGCCTGGCGGGCGTGGACGTCCTGGAGATCGACGTACGCGACACCACCGCCATGCGCCGCGCAGCACACGCGTTCCAGCCGGAGGTGGTGGTGTGGCTGGCGGCGCTCCTCGCGTCCGAGTCCCGACAGGCACCGGCGGAGGCACAGGAGGTCCAGGTCGACGCCTTCGCGAGGTATCTCTCCGAAGGGCGAGGAGGAGCTCGACGCGTCGTGCTCGCCTCGTCGAGCTATGCCTACGGCCACTTCACCGTGAGCCCCACCCCCGAGACCGCCCCGCTGTCCCCAGTCGACGTCTACGGCCGGACCAAGACGCAGGCGGAAGGTCTTCTGGCCGAAGCCGCCTCGGTGGACGGATTCGAGCACGTCGCCGTGCGGCCTTCCGCCGTGCTCGGCCCCGGCGACCCCCGCGCTCGGTTCGGATGCGTCGCGATCGAGAATGCCCTGCACGAAGGGCTCGTCAGGGTCGCCGAGCCGGACTTCGTCTCGGACTTCACCTACGTCTCCGACGCCGCCCACGGCTTCGCGGCCGCCGCCGAGCACGCCGACCCGCCCGACGTGTTCAACCTCGCTTACGGCGAGGCCCGGACCAACGAGGACCTCGGCCGGACCATCGCCGCCCACACCGGTGCCCGGCTGGAACTCCTGCCGTCCACCTGGCGGTCGACGGGGTACGTCCCGTCCCGGGGAGCGCTGGACGTCACGCGGGCCCAGCGGCTTGGCTGCGCACCACGCTTGGGCCTGGACGCCGCCGTCACGGCCTTCCTGCGGGACCGTCGTCAACTCCTGGAGTCCGGCACGGCCGAGGCCCGGAGCGGCCGGAGGGAGGCGACATGGATCGCGCGGGACTGACCCGGCAGAGCGTGGTCGAGGCGATCACGGCGGCCCTGCGGGAGACCCTCCCGCACCTGGCCGACCGCACGCTCAACGGCAACACCGACCTTTCCCTGGACCTCGGCGTCGAGTCGATGCGCAGGACGGAAGTCCTGCTCAGCGTCGAACAGCGGCTGGGAATCGACATCGAACTCGACGCCGAACTGCTGGGCGCCGACGTCACGATCGACGACCTGGCCGACCGCGTCGTGGCGGAGTGCGGCCGTGACACCCCGGCACGTGGAGCCGCCGCGCACCGCCCACCGGAAGGAATGGAGTGAGGACCATGACCGAGGTGACCAACAGCCATCCGACCGGCCCGACGCAGTACCCGCCGCCCCCGCCCCTCCCCAAGCCGTCGGCCTCGATCGGGGCCGGCCTCTTCGACGACAACGAGGAGGAGGCCGTAGTGCGGGTCCTGCGCGGCCGCAGAACATCCCGTTACTACGGGCAGGACGACCAGGAACCGCCGCCCAGCGAGATAGAGGCATGGGAAGCGGAGTTGGGCGCCTACCTTCAGGCGCCGCACGTCACAGCCGTGTCCTCCGGGACGGCCGCCCTGCTGTGCGCACTGGCCGCCGCCGGAGTCGGCCCCGGGTCCGAAGTCATCGCCCCCTGCTACGGATTCGTGGCCATTCCCGCCGTCGTGGCCGCACTGGGGGCCCACCTGGTGGCGGTCGGTCTGGACGACGGACTCACCGCCGACCCGGCCGACGTTGCACGCGCCTGCACCCCTCGCACCGCCGCCGTCGTCGCAGTGCACATGCGCGGCGCACCCGCCCACATGGACGCACTCACCGAGGTGGCCAGCGGCCGCGGTATCCCCCTGGTGGAGGACGTCGCCCAAGCCCTCGGCGGAAGCTACCGGGGACGACCTCTGGGCACCATAGGCGACCTCGGGACGTACAGCCTGCAATCCAGGAAGGTCATCACCTCCGGAGAGGGCGGTGCCGTGACGACCACCGACGCCCGCCTCGCCGAACGCGTCTTCGCCTACCAGGACTGCTCGGAGAACTGGCGTCGCCTGCGCTATCGCGGCCGAGCGGACTGGCCGGCCGCACTGCCCGGCTTGAACCTGCGGTACTCCGAGATCCTGGCAGCGGTGGCCCGTGTCCAACTGCGCAGGCTGCCGAGCATCATGGCCCGGCTGCACCACCACCACGCCGTCCTGTCCGAGCGGGCCGCGGAGGCCGGCCTGCCCCTGCGAGCCCGGCACGACCCAAGCGGCGCGATCGACACCCACCTCGTCGTCCGCACCCCGAGCGACGAGGCGGCCCACCGACTGTCGGACGCACTGACCGACACCGGCGCCGCAGCCCAACCGCTCTATACGCCCGGCACGCTGGACCTGCACTGTCTGCCCGGCTGGGAACGCTACGCTCATCAGCTCCAGGCGGGCCCCGGAGCCGACCGTTCGCTGGACCTGCTGTCCCGGCACGTTCAGATCGACATCGACCCCCGCTGGACGGACGACCAATGCGCGTCGGTGGGCGAGATCCTGGTATCCGCCTCCCGGGCGGACCGACGCCGACCCACCTGCTGACGGGAAACACTCATGCTCATTCACAGCGAGCGGCTGCTGCTGCGTGCCGCCGAAGACACGGACGCGCCCTTCGTCACCGCACTGTTCAACGCCGACGAGTCCGTGATCGCCTACGGACCGCACTTCCCCGTCTCCACCCGTGCCACGCTCGAAAAGCTGCATGCGCCCCGTTCCGTGTCGATGATCGCCCAGAGGCTGGAGGACGAAGCTCCGGCCGGCCTCATCCGCTTCTGGCTCTCCTGGGGCGACACCGTCATGAACGTCGACGACGTGATCTTCTCGGCGGAGTACCGGGGATCCGGTTACGGCCGCGAGGCATTGGGTGCGCTGCTGGACCACTTCTTCCGCCGGTGGGGCGGGCGGCGCGTGGAACTCCAGGTGCGCTCGCACAACGAGCATGCAGTCCGCACGTACAAGGGCCTCGGATTCGTCGAGGAGGGACGCCGACGACAGGTCGTGCCGCCCGGCTGGGGCGCCGACACCGACCCCGACTACCTGCTCATGGCCTTGCTGGCCGACGAGTTCGTACCGCCCAAGCCACGGGGAGGAGACAGCAATGAACACCAGGGACACTGACCCGGCCGACTCCCGAGCCGACGGCACCGGCACCCTGCTCTCCGCGTCGGACGCGCGGGCCATGGCGCACTTGGCTGGTGCGCTGGTCAACCAGGGGACCACCCGGCAAGGACGCCTCGTCATCGAACGCGGCCAGGCACAGCCACTGTGCCTGGCGTTCGACGTGCACTCCGACGACGTCGCCTTGCGTTGGGCCGACCCCAGCCAGGCGGTACCGTCCGAGACCCTGTGCATCCGGCTCGACGCGTCCGTGGCCCGGTCCATCGCCGCCGGCGAGACGCTCATAGAGGACGCGCTGAGCTCCGGCCGGCTGGACCTGACCCATCTGCAGCCCGAGGACCACCGGCTCAGCGCTCTGGTCGAGGAACTCCTCACCCGGACAGTGGTGCCGCTGCTGGACGCCGACGAGCAGGACGCGCCCCACCCGCTCGTCGGCTGGGGCCGGCGAGCGGGCGAGGACACGGGCGTGGACCACGACTCCGCCACTCGCGTCCTTGAGTGGGCGGTGGGCCAGGGACTGGTACCAGAGCTTCCCGAGGCCGAGGCCGGGCACCACATCACCCGGTTCACCATGTACGAACGGATCCGGCAGTTCTTCACCACAGGTGACCGCACCGGACGGGTGCTCGAAATCAGCGGCTCGGGCGGCACCATCGTCCAGATGTTCCCCGCCGAGAAGACCGAGGTGCTCAGCACCGGGTATCCCGAGGTCGACGCCACCGCCCTGCCGTTCGTCGACGCGGAGTTCGACCACGTGGTCTGCGACCAGGTGGTGGAGCACCTCCCCGACCCCTGGCGGGCGGTGCAGGAGTGCCGTCGCGTGCTGCGCCCGGGCGGCTGGCTGCTCCTGGCCACGTGCTTCATGGACCCTGTCCACACTCGTCCCGATTGCGTCGACGACTACTGGCGCTTCACCCCGCAGGGCCTGCGCGAACTGGTCAGAGACTTCAGCCGCGTCTACCAGTGCGAGGGCTGGGGCAACCGCGAAGCGCTGGCGGTCGTGCTGTTCGGAGGACTGATGAAGTACGTCCCGGTGCGCGGCAACCCCTTCCTGGAACGGGTCGCCAGCTACAACGACCCCACGCTGCCGCTGTCGGTCTGGGTGATAGCCCAGGCATGACGGCTGAGCACGACATCTGATCTACCGTCCCCCACTCCACGGGAGTTCCACAGGAAGGGAGTGAACTCATGCGGATCGTCGCCTTCGCCTGGAACCACGAGGGCCTGGGACACGTCAGCAGGCTCGCAGCCATCACCGGTGAACTGACCCACCGGATCCCCCGAAGCTCCGCACTGTTCTTCGTCGAGCAGCCGTACGACATCTTGGAGGAGACAGGCATCACCCAGATCCCCGTACCGGTGCCGAACTCGACCTTCGCCGGGGACATCGCCAGAGTGCACGACGACGACGGAGACCTCGCGGTGACCGCGGAAGCGTTGCGGCCCTTCGTCGCGAACGTGCTCAGCCGGGTGAACCCCGTTGTAGCACTGCACGACAGCGTCATCTGGCGCCCGCTGTACGACGTGTGCCTGTCCGCCGGGATTCCGCAGACGCTGGTGCTGCGCGAACGAGTGCGGCTCGCCGACTACCTCGCCTCCATCTCCGGAGAACTCGCACGGTTCGCGGGCATCGTCGTGCCACACGCGCCCAGCGACCATCTCGTTGAGGCCCTGGACGCCCACAGAGACAGGGCCGCCTTCATCGGCCCCGTCATCCGAGAGCGCCGGCCTCCGCGCCGGCGCTGGTGGCGCACGGAGCGGGACGCCGGCGGCCGTCGGCTCGTGGTGATCTCGGCGGGCGGCGGAGGCTACGACGACGTCGCCGCCTACCTGTCAACGATGGTCGAGGCATGCTCCGGCATCGAGGAGCCGCTGCACGTCGTCACCGTGACCGGACCGTTGTTCCGCGGCCGGCTGGACGCGCCACCCGGCTTTCCACATCGACTCACCACGCTGCCCTACGAACCGGACCTGTCCTACCTCTTCGCGGACGCCGACGCCGCCGTCACCCAGGCCGGGTACAACACCATCAACGAACTCCGCTCACTGGGGGTGCCCGCCGTGCTGGTCCCCAGCCCCCGGGGCTACGACGACCAGTTCCAGCGGGCAGCGGCCGAGGCTGGCAGCGCCCACAACCGGCTCTTCGTGGCAAAGCCGGTGGCCGAGGACGTCGGACGGGCACTGCGCAGCGCGCTGGCGCTCCCGCCGCGCACCCCGTCCGAAGGGGGCGGCTCACCGCTGTTCGAGCACAGTGACGGGGCGGCCGCGGCCGCCGAGGCCATCCTGCGCCGGTGCCCCGGCCTGCGTACCCAGGGAGAGTGACAGGTGCCCCCGTATCTCCCCGAGCACGACCCAGAGTTCCTGGCGGATCCCTATCCGCATTACGAGCTGATCCGCAGCGAGGGGCCGGCCGTCTGGGACGGCGGGCGGGCGGTCTGGCTGGTGACGCCCCAGCGCGTCACCGCCAAACTGCTGGCGACGAAGCAGTGCGGCAAGGATCCCCGGTACGGCGAGGCATCCCACACCGACAGCGAGAGCCCGCTGCTGCGGCTGAAGTCGCTGTGGATCCTGCTGCGCGACGGCACCTACCACCGGAGGCTCCGCGACATCATGACGTCGAGCCTGTCCAGGAAAGGTGTTCTCGCCCTACGGAAGGCGGTGCAGGACCGGACTCGCGAACTGACCGCCGACCTCGCCCCGGGTGCCCCGTTCGACGCGGCCCGCGAACTGGCACCGGGGCTGCCCTTCGACGTCGTCGTGCGCCTTCTGGGCCTGAAGGACCATCCGCAGGGCCCTCTGCGGGAGTGGTCACGTGCCTTGTTCGCGACGCTCGAACCGGGCATGGACCGGCCGACGTGGGAACGCGGTGAGGAGGCGGCCGAAAAGCTGTCCGCGCTCCTCACCGCGCTGCTGACCTCCAAGAACGGCACCGCCGCGAGCGAGGCGCTCCTGCTGCACGACGTGCGCGAGGCCTACTGCGCGGGGTACATCACCCTGGAGGAGGGTGTCTCCTCACTGAGCCTGATGTTCATCGCCGGCCATGAGACCACGGCCCAGATGATCGGCAACGTCATCAACGCGCTCGCCGTGAACCAAGCCGACCTTGCCGAAACCGACGGCGCCCTGAGCGCCAACCCCGCCGCCGTCAACGAGTTCTGGCGGTACGACGGCGCCGTGCAGAACACCATGCGGCTGGCCCGGAAGGAGCTGGACGTCGGAGGGCGCCGCATCGCCGAGGGCGACCGGATCCTCTTCCTGCTCGGTGCGGCCAACCGGGATCCAACGTTCCACCAGGACCCGGGCCGCCTGGATCTCGCCCGGAACACGACGACGCACCTGGGATTCGGCGGCGGACCGCACTACTGCCTGGGCGCCGCCCTCGCACAACTGGAGATAACCGAAGTGGTTCACCGGCTCGCCCGGATCGGAACCCGGGTGGAGATCGCCGGGAAGTGTGACTGGAACCCCTCCATCACCTTCCGGGGCCCGCTGTCGCTGCCGGTAGTCGTCAGCGGATGAGCACGATCCGACAACGAGAGGACGCCGAGGTCAGCAGGACACGCCTAGGCTGCCTGCTCTTCGGCCAGGGAGCCTCGCTCCTGGGCAACCAGGCCACGGCGTTCGTCTTCAGCGTCTGGGTACTGGGCAGTACGAAGGGCGTCGCCACGTGGTCACTCATCCTCTTCTGCGGCTACGCAGCGGGCGCCCTGGCGAGCTTCCTCACCGGCCCGGTACTGCGCAGGCTCGGCAGCCGCACGCTCATGCTGGCCGCGTGCGCGGGCGGAGCGACTGCGTCGTTCGCCCTCCTCGCACTGCACATGACCGGCGCGCTGGAGCCATGGATGCTGGTGTTCACCAACACGCTGGCCGGCGCCACGATCGGAGTGCAGGACCCCGCCTTCATCCGGCTGCTGTTGCGCCTCGGCGGTGACGGCAGGGCAACCCGTCTGCAGGGAGTCGCCCAGTCCCTGAACGCCCTGGCGTTCGCGGCGGCCCCAGGCCTCGCCGCCGTCCTGTACGAGACCGTCGGCATGAGGGTCGTCCTTTGCTGCGACCTGGTGAGCTTCGCCGTCCTGGCGCTCGCCGTCGCGACCACTCCGGACCTCCCGCTCGCGTCCGCGGCAGAGGCATCCGCGCCCGGGACGACGGGCGAGCGGGTCGGCTACCGGGCCCTGCTCCGGTACCGCGCCTACCGCCGGATCGTCGTCGTGCTCACGCTGGCCAACCTCTTTCTGGGCGTACGACAGAACCTGCGCGCACCCATCGTCCTGGGCCTGTCGCAGGACGGCACGAACGTGCTCGCTGCGGTCCTCACCGCGGGCGCGGTGGCCAGCGTCGGCGGAGGCTTTGCGCTGTCGCTGCTGAGGAAACAGGTGCCCGAGTCGCTGGGACTGGCCACTGCGGTGGTCGTGTCCGGGATCGCGGGACAGGCGCTGTTCGGCTGGGGACGTGGGCCCGCGCTCTGGATCGTCGCCAGCGTCACCGTGAGCGCCTTGTCACCGGTCATCACGTCCGTGGGCTACACCCTGTCCGTCACCAGCCTGCCCGAGCCGTTGAGATCCCACGGCGTCGCCTTCGCCCGGGGGTGTGCCGCCCTCGCCCTGCCAGCTTCCATCGGCCTTGCCGGGCCCGCGACGGCGTTCTTAACGACGGGCGCGTCGGCCGCCGGACCACAAGAGACGGCTCTGTCCTCGGCCCGGGTGATGGTTGCAAGCGGCCTACTCACCGCGGCGGTCGGGGCGCTGGCCTTCCTCGCCGCACGCCGGTCTGCCCGGCAGCCGGCGCCTACCACCTCAGCCAGTCACCCACCGACAGAGAGAGCGACCTGAGAGCTCATACCCGGTTCGTCGTCGCCTGAATATGTGGAACTGGGTAGTTTCGGCTGGCTATCGGGCTTGGGCATGCCGGGCTTAACGACGTGAGTGAGCACAAGCCTTACAAGACTGATCTATCCGACAAGCAGAAGTTCTTTATGGTGCGTTCCCGCTGCCTCGTTGGCTGATGGCCATTCTCAGCCCGGTTGTCGAGGTATTTCGAGCGGCGATGCTCAGCCGAGGGCATCACCTGCCAGCAGACGGCCCGTAACTCCGCAACTTGTACGTCACGATCGCAACGGGACACATACTCAAGATCCTTGAGGAGCTTGCGGAACTGCTGCGGCGCCTTCGCGCCCGCTGGCCCGTCCCGCGCTGTACGGCCAGTCCGGCTCGCCGCCTCGCTCCCCGCGACCTCGATGACGGTGCGTCCTCAGACGTTTGGGCTGTCAACTCCGCGTGCCGTCATGGCCGATGAATCCGCGCCGAGCGCCGGACCGACCGATGCCGCCTGCGGCGGGGAGTATGCGCTGCGTCCTAGCCGTCCGGCCCGGGGGTTCACCGGCCACGCCTGGACCGCCCCGGCCCGCTGGTGCCGGTATTGACTGTGTGGCGGGCTCGCGCCACCCTCAGCCCCCTGCGGGACGTTTCGCACGGCAGGGCGGCACGCCTGGACACCCGGCAGCCGAACCCGGGACAACTACGGCTGAGGGTGCACCCACCAGCACCTCGCCGTCCCCGCCACCCACCGCGGCGACGACGGAGACGCCCCGCTCCTGCTGCGCCGCCGGCTGTCCGAACGGCGCCGCAACGTCACCCGGCTCACCACACAGCAGAACAACGCCCTTCAGGCACTGGACATACGCGGGCGCTGACGAGCAGCCCCGCGGGCTTTGAGGAACGAGCGGGTTCGCTGCCGAGACAACAACTGCGCCCGAGCCGCGCCCGGCTACGGAAGGACGAAGACAGCCTGACTCTCGTCTCACGTGCGGTTCGTACCGGTCCCGCGCCGTGCGGCAGGATGACAGATGACCATTCCTGCTGTGAGTTGAGGTTGTGCGTGATGCCTTCCAGCCCCGCCCCCGCGGCCAGCGCGATGTCTCCGGCGGCTGCTCCTCGCCGCGTGCTGCGGTCGGATCAACAGCATGCGGTCGACGCGGCGGTACAGCATCTCAAGTCCCCGCGGTCGCGTGGGCACATCGTGTCGGCGTGCGGTACCGGCAAGACGCTGACGGCCCTGCGCACGGCCGAGGCACTCAACGCCCAGCATCTCCTCGTTGCCGTGCCGTGCCGAGCCTGGATCTGATCGGCCAGTGGGCGGCTGCGGCCCGTGGGGATGGACGCACCGAGCCGCTGATGGCGGTGTCCTCGGTGCGCGCCGAGAAGCACCCGCTGCTGGCCGGCGCGGGAGCGGCGAGTACAGGGGCGGGGGAGTACCTTGCGTACTGGCTCGGCCAGCGCAGGAAACGACGCGAGAGGGCGACCGTGTTCATCACGTTCGACTCCCTGGCGCGGATCGAGGAAGCCCAGAACTCCGTCTTCACCGCCCCCGGCTTCGACCTGATGGTCGTGGATGAGGCGCATCGCACCGCAGGGAGCTGGGACAAGCAGTGGACGATGATCCACGACAACCAGCGCATCCCCGCCGACCGCCGCCTGTACCTGACCGCGACCCCCTACGAATGGGAGGCCCCTCGCCTGACCGCGCCTCCCGGCACGCGCCCTCAGCCCAAGCGCACCGCAGCGACCGCTCCCACCTGGGAGGCCCCGTCCCTGATCGCCTCGATGGACGACCCGAAGACCTTCGGCCCGCGCCTGCACACCTACTCCCACGCGGACGCGATCACCGACAACGTCCTGGCCGACTACCAACTCCTCATCCCCACCATCACCGACACCGACCTCCGCAGCGCCCTGACCGACACCGACCTCCAAACCGGCTCCGGCCCCACAGCCCGGCGGACGACCGCACTGCACCTGGCCGTCCTCAAAGCCATGACGGAACACAAACTTCGCCACGTCATCGTGTACTTCCAGCAGGTCGCAGACGCCACCGACTTCGCCCGCCAGTTCCCCCACACCCTGCGCACCCTCCCCGACAACCAGCGCCCCGACTGGGCTGGCAACCTCAGCGTCCAGTCGATCAACGGCACCCACACCCCCGACCAGCGCCACACCATCCTGACCCGCTTCGCCGACGCTGAGTACGGCGTGCTCACCAACGCCCAAGTCCTGGGCGAGGGCGTCGACCTGCCGGCGGTGGACGCAGTCGTCTTCGCAGACCGCACCGCAAGCGTGCGCCGCATCGTCCAAGCTCTCGGCCGCGCCCTACGCAAACCCCCCACCGCAGAGCACAAGACGGCGTCCCTGGTCATCCCCGCCTACACCCCACCCAACGCCGACCCCACCGACCTCCTCGGCACCCCCTACGAGGCCCTCTGGCTGGTCACCGCCGCCCTACGCCACCATGACCAGTCCATCGCTGCCCGGGCCCCGCGCAAGAACACCAAGCGCCGCCTGGACCGCGATACCCACCAGCTGATCGCACGTCGGTTCCGCTTCGACTTCACCCTCGACCCCGACCACATCGCCCGCGCGATGGACCTCATTGCCTGGCCCTCCGACGACGCGGTCCTCTCCAAGCCCCGCCGCGCCGGCCTCGCGGCCGCCGTCCGCTACCACGCCGAACACGGCCACCTACGGGTTCCCACCGCCTTCGAGGACGCCTTCGGCTACCGCCTCGGACAGTTCATCGACGGGCAACGCACCGCCTACCACCAAGGCACCCTCACCCCCGACTGGATCACCGAGCTCCAAGACCTCGGCATGGTCTGGGACGCAGCCGAAGCTGCCTGGCAAGGCCACATGGCCACCATCGAGGCATTCCACGCCCTCCACGGCCACCTCGCCATCCCCACCACCGACCCCAGCGGCCCCTTCCTCGTCAACCAACGCGCCCTCGCCCGCAAAAACCTCCTCCACCCCGACCGCAACGCCCGACTCACCGCCCTCGACACCCACTGGACGCTCCCACACGGCCCCGACTGGCACCGCAAATACCACCACCTGTGTGAGGTCTCAACTCACTTGAGGTATCAGCACAGCGCTGGCCTCCGGTACCGCATATTGAGCCTGACAGCTTCCTGGTCCGATCTGGCGCCTATACAGGGTGTGACCAGGTGCGCGGCTTCTTGGATGAGACTGATGCAGTTGCGGTGAGAAGCCCTATAGAGGTGGCTCGGTGAGCTTGCCTCGCTGCTGTTGCCGACGCTTCGCTCTCTGAGCAACAGGCCACGGAGAAGGGGAGATGGTGGGCGGAGGAAGGTGTAGTAACGAGGGAGTGCATGAATACCCATCAGTGCCACGGCGGACATTACCCGTCTCTGTCCCAGTGATCGGCGCGAGACATGCTCGGCCAGTTGCGCGCGTGCGCAGTTCGGTTGTGACGTCTCAGACCGTCGAAGCTCCGCCGGTTGTACAGCAGGCCAGCCTGTAGTGAGGCCGCACAGCTGTGCTTAGGTCCTGAGCTATTGCCCACTACGGATCACGTGCAGTGCGGTGCGATGGCGGCTGCGGTCAGGCCGCAACTGAGGTACGTACTGAGCGTGTGGAAGTCCACCGCTGCCATGTGTGCCTCCTCGTGGACATCAACCGGGAAGCGATCTCCCAGGCGGCGGGGGAGAGCCACCAGGTCTCCTGAGTCGGCGATGTTGGTCCAGTGGGCGATCTTCGGGGGCCGAGCCCCGTAACCGCCCACCGGTGCGGGGTTCAGAATGTCGAAAACCGCTTCCGGTAGGCCCAGCGGCGAGCCCAGGGTGATCAGCACGCGAATGGGCAGATCGGGGCGGGCATGCAGGGTCTCGTAGGCGACTATGGAGCCGAGCGAGTGCGCGACGAGAACACTGGTGCCGGAGGCTTCGATGGAGTCGGCCACGGCTTGTTGCGCAGCCGCGCGGCGGGTGGGGGAGGCGAGGTAGCGGTAGACCTCTGGGATGAAGGCGACCGCAATTCGGGAGACTGTCTTTGCGGCGATGCCGCGCCTGCGGGCGACTAGGTCGATGGTCTGCCGCAGTGGTAGACCACCCCAGGACTGGCTTTCAGCAGGCTCGGTCGGCAGACTCGTGGCGCCGAGCCAGGCGAGCACAGCACTCTGCTCGGCAGCGGACAGGCTCTCTGCGCTCTCATCTATGCCTTGTGCCTCTGTGTCGTTGATGAGGTGCCCGTAGTAGGCCGCAGTGATCTGCGGCACCTCCACATGCCGCAGCCCTGCGTTCTCGT
Organism: Streptomyces lunalinharesii; assembly: GCF_039532155.1. Lineage (NCBI taxonomy): Bacteria > Bacillati > Actinomycetota > Actinomycetes > Kitasatosporales > Streptomycetaceae > Streptomyces > Streptomyces lunalinharesii. Next base: position 43,335 of record NZ_BAAARK010000024.1, on the reverse strand, counting down.
AGCCTGCAGTCAGCTGCAACTGCCAGGAGTCTGCGAGGGATTGGGCGGCCACGCTAGGAGAAACCTGCCGCTTCCAGTTGCGTACACCGTGGACCACGACGATGGAACCCATCATTCTCCTGTGTCTTGCGTGCGCTGTTGTAGTGGGGAAAGGTCAGCCCACGCGTAGAAACCGATGCGTGCTTTGAACGCAGCGAAGATGCCGGCGGATGAGGCGTCTGCCTGGACAAGAGTTGCAGGGAAGCTGATTTCTGCCAGGGGGGCATCGAACTTCATTGGCTCCCAGATTCGGACGGTGTCGTCTTCACCGCTCGTCACCAGGAGGGGTATGCCGTCCGGTTCCACGAGCCGGACCAACGTCACCTCGCTGCGATGTCCCTGGAAGTGCTTCAGCACCTTGCCGGTCGACATACATGCCACTACCACCGAGCCCTGCTCGTCTCCGAACGCCACCACGCCGCGGTCGTCGAGCACGCCCGTCGTCAGGCTTGTCACACTGAGCCTATGTCTCCTGAAGGTCCGTGAAGTATCACGGCCCTTTACACTGAGCAGGCCTGAGTCGTGGCCCAGCAAGACAACCTCACGCTCGCCGTCGCTGCCCCAGGCATGAGAGCGCACCGGGTCGTAATGCTCAAGGGTGTCGCGGAAGCTGATGGGCGGCTCCGCATCCATCAGCTGACTGATGAAGCATTCCGTGCGCGTCCGTGCGGTGAGGGCCGGTTTCCCTTCGAATTCGCCAATCTGAAGGCCGAGTATGGTGTTGTCCCATTTCAGTTCCTGCACGACCGTTCCGTCGGTCATCTTGATGATCCGGGATCGAGCTCTCTTGCCCATGCCGGTGGCCACCACGGCGACAGGTTCACCTTCCAGGGTGCCGGCTGTCACGGCAGTGGGGGGCTGGCCGTCACCGACGAAAAGAGAGGCCAGCAAGGTTCCGGTCGAGGTGTCCCAGGTGTTGATGAGGCCCTGTGCGTCCACGCTGACAGCGAACGCACCATTGAGGGTTGCAGTGGAGGCCACAGCCTCCAGAGGGCAATCATGGCCGGCCCACTCTGTTAGAGGACTGTCACGGTCTGACTGTGACCACAGCCCAACCCCCCAGGAATGCTGGCGGGCAATCATCAGCCGAGGCCCCTCGCTCGCCACAGCCAGAGCTCGCTGCGCAGATAGCGAAGTTCGGGTATGGCTCCTTGTGACTTCGCCGTCGGCGAGGGACTGCACGCTTATCTCGCCTTTGGGGCCGACGGAAACGAGGCGCGTCTCTCGCAGCACGCCCTCACACTGTAGGGCGACCAGCTTACTGTCGTGGCCGGGCCAGGGCAGGACACGTCGAGAGCCAGTGCGCAGATCCCAGATGCCCACGCCGTCGTCAGCAAGGGCCACTGCGACAGGTCCGGTAGCGTGATGAAGGATCTGCAAGGCAGTGATGCGGGCTGTGCCGCCGGGCCAGGTGCGGTGTGCGGTGCCGTTGGCGTTCCACACGTGTAGGGAACCGTCGACCGCTCCGGCAACGATCAGTGGTGCGTTATCGAGTACCGTCATGGCCACTGCGGTGCAGTCAATCCTTGCAACGTCGTGATCAGGCTCCCACAGATCTTCAACCCGACCTGCCGATTCTAGTTCCGTCAGCCAGCTGCTCAGAATGTCCACTGAGGCCAGTCGGCGTCCTGCCAGGTCGTGCACAGCCAGCTCGCCGCCGCCCGAACTGAGCACCACAGGAGCGTCTTCCCATTGCCCAATGGCCAGTGACACGACACTACTTCCATCTATCTGAAGTTGTTGTTCGTCGAGGGTGTCCAGATCCCAGACGAACAACTGACCCTCAGCTGTGCCACCAGCTATCAAAGTCGTGGTGCCGTTCTCCCCGATGTCCAAGGCGGTGAGATGGCAGTCCTCTTGCGGCACCAGCGATTGCACGAGGATGCCAGTACGAACGTCCCAGGCATTCCAACCACCGTGTGCTGTGGCCAGGATGACCAGCCAGCGACCGCCGAATCTGGCAAATGCCGCCACCTCTCCCGCCTCGTCTTCGTCCTCGATCACTGAGGCGTAGCGTCGATCCACGGTGCCCCAGGCAAAGGTAAGGATCCCCGGATGTAGCTGCGCTCTCTCACCTTCTTGCGTCAAATTCTCATCGAGTGCGTCCAGCTCGCGCATCAGCCAGGTTTCGTTCCAGGCATGGGCGGTATTACGCAGCCATTCGCGCCTTTGCTGCGGTTCGTGACGGGGTGACAGCGCTGCCCAGCAGATCAGCGCAGTGATCCTGCCACGCAGGGTCCTCTCGCTACCCAGAGCTTCACGCAGTAGCTGGGGATCGCAGTGAACAAGGAACGACGGGCACGAAAGCAGCCTGTCGAGGTCCCTGGCGTCGACAGCGTGCTGTGCGGCGTGCCGCAGGACATACGGAAGCGCAAGTTCCCAATTACGCGAGGCAAGATCGATCGGCCCTGGAAGGGTGTCAAGGATGCGTTCATGAAAGTTGCGTAGCTGAGAAGGCGAGGTCGCCCGGCGCAGGTGGTCGACTAGACTCTGGTGGTAGAAACGATAGAGGCGCCGTCCATCACTGTCAGCGGAGAACCGCAGATAGAATGAGGCAGCCTGCAACGCTTCCCACGTGTCAATGAGATCAGGGGCCGGAGCGCTCCGACCCGCGAACGTCGGCGTGACGGACTGGACGACCTCTAGCGGCATCCCCTGGCCGTAACCGTGAGCCACAGCTGCCAAAACGGCGGGCATGGCTGGGTGTTCTTGACTCAGCACATCTAGATGAAGTTCGAGCATGCCAGGCAGATGCGACGGAATGCGCTGTAGCACCTCTTCGATGGGCGGCGGCGAATCTTGGCCTAACAGATAGTGCGCGAACAAGGAAACCAGAAGAAACGCCCCATCGTCATGCCGTTGGACCAGCCGCTCGGCCACCGCCTCGGCCGTCTGCAGGCGCAGGCCCGCTGTCCCCAAGCCACAGTAGGCGGGGGACATCTCCAGGACCTCGGCCAGATAGTCCGTGAACTCCTGCTGACGTTCCTCATTCGAAATCTCGTCCAGATCCAGGATTCGACCACTGTGCGACGCCTCCTCCTTCAGGCTGCGATAACGGTCCCACCACGGTCGAGTCCCGATCAGCACCCGGCACACCACCGGATTCATACCGACGGAGGGACTCTCGCCGTTGCTGGGCCGACTTTGACGCTGGCGGCGTGAAAGCGGAAGGAGCACTTTTTCGAGGAGGTCGATATCAAGCGATGCCTCGTCGAGGGCATCCACGATCAAGGTAACCGGTTCGCTCTCCTGCGAAGCGATCCGCTGCGCCAACGCCTCTGGGCTCCAGCCACCGGCCGGAACTTCTCCCAGTTCCAGCTGCGCCGCGATCGAAGCCATCACCTCACCTGGGCCACGCTGCCGGGCATGCACCGCGGCCAGTCGCGGATTCAGCTCTGGCCGTACTACGCGCGGTACTTGAGATTGGATCTGCCCGCACACTGGACGCAGATGAGGGTGGGCCAGGCACGCCACCACCCCCAAGAGCGCGGACTTTCCTACCCCAGGACTGCCGGTGACCACCATGAGACGCGCAGGATCGTTGCCCTCGATCCACTGCTTGATCTCCGCGAGCGGCTTCTGTCGCCCAGTAAAATAGCAGCGCTGTGTAATGGCCTCCTGCCGTGGGGCGCCGGAGGCGCGTGAGATGAAGTGGACAGCATCGAGGGCAGGGTCCACTGCCGCAGCGAATTGCCATAGGCCATTCTCCATGGACTGTCGATATCGCCCGCCCGGTGTCTCCCGGTAGGAGGGATTAGCAAAGAATGGTGGAACAGGCGCACACGCCTCAGAGTGTGACGTACACAGCACACTTTGAGCGGGCACCCCTTCCTCCTCCGCGGACCGAGCGAGCTCCCGGTTGATCTCCCTCGCCAGGGTCTCCACCGGGATATGCTCCAACGTCGGCGAAAGGTCCAGCCAGCCTCCGCGCAGCCTGCTCAATACGGCCGTCGTCGCCCTGGTGAAGCGCGCCGCGTAGGTCTTCTCGTCGTCTGCGCAGGCAGCGATTACCCAGGCCCGGCGAGCGGCTGCCCGTATGCCGTCCACCCGCTGCCGCAAAGCTGCCCGTCCTGCACCGCACACATCGAGCACGAGCAAGACTGGAGGGCCGTCCTGAGTACTCTCGATCTGGTTGAGCCACTCGTCGACCGGGGATGCGGTCCAGGCAACGTTCCTGCGGTCCGTGTCGGCTGCCGCCAGGTACAAGGAGTGCTCTTGCCCTCCGGCAATGCCGTGTCCGGCAAAGTGCACAATGAGGGCATCACCCGGAACGCTCTCCAACGCTTTCCAATAGGCGTCCCGCCACTGCTTTTTCAACGACCCGCAGTCCAAATCATGAAGGGACGACCCGCTGCGGACGGAAAGACCGGGCATCTTGCCCATAACCTTGGCTAGGTCCCTAACCGCTGCCTCAACCGAAGGCAGAGGCTCAAGCGCGAACGAGGGAGAGAGGGATTCCGTTTCCTCACCGTCGTTCTTGTGCTCAAAGTCGCCTATGCCCACGACGAGCACTTGTGTCACCACACCCCCCAGGCGAACCGTTCCTCGTCCGACCAATCTTACGAGTCACCCACGGCAGTCGAGCTGACCAGGCGCGCTCATCCGGTGACGAGCCCGCCGAGCAGGCTGCATGGTTCGCCCATGCCTTCAACAGTGACGCGCACCCAGTGGGATAGGTCGTCGACACCACCGAAGACGGCTTACAACACACGCTGACTCACTGCAGCGTGTCTGCCGACAATCCGCACGCAGCCCGGCCGATGATACCGCTGTGAAACGTTCGGGCACTGGCGGTTCGGTGCATGTCGGCGTGGGGGCGCGTGGCTGAAGCACGACGACGAAGTCGTCGCGGTAAAGGAGATGTTCGGTTCTGCGGTCGGCAACGAGGTCTCGGTCCGACTCCTGAGTGCAGGTTCCGGCTGTCGCTGCAGGAGATCCTGTCGTCCGGACAGGCTTGGGTAGTTGCGGAGGGCCCTGGTCCTGCGTCTGCTGATCCGTGCGGGGCCGCGGCAAATACCCGCCCCTCACCGAAGCGAGTCGAGCGCTCGGCCTCAATCAACCAGGGCTGGCTGGGCTGACCGCTGACCGCTGACCGCTGACCGCTGACCGAAGACCACCTCGACGCCGTACTTGGTGGCCGACCGCTCCGACGGTTTCGGCCTGCGCAACGCCCGGGCTAACCACGGCCGCCCGGCGTGCCGAGCAGTGAAGGTGGAGCATCGAGCTGAGGGAGCAGCGGTCGCGCTCGGCCGGCATCCAGCCTGGTGTTGGCGCGAGGGTGGGTGCCGGCCGAGCCTCCGTCTTCCCCCGTCTTTGGTCTGCCTCGCTCGGGTTGGCAGCCGTTCGCGTCCACGTATCGGCTGAACAGGTGGCACTGGCACTTGAGCATCGGAGACCTGTGCAGAATTCCCTTCTCAGGCCAGCGATGACACGATGCCGCCTTCGTGGAAGAGCTCGTAGTCGTCTGCTGGTGTCCTGGTCACCGGTCCTCCTGACTTCACCTTCGTGCATCAGACGTTGTCAGCGGGGGCATCGGCAGTGTTGCCATGGCGGGCTGCTGGGGCGAGGGCGGTCAGGAAGGCGAAGGTGTCGTGGCCGTGGTTGAGGACGATGTCGAGTAGGCGTTGTTCGCTCCAGGCCCGGAGCGGATCGTCTCCGGACTCGGCCACGATCTCACGGCAGCTCGCAGGGAGTGCCGCTACCAGGGTCTCGTCATCGGTGTGGGTGAGGGCATCGGTTAGTTCGTGTAGCTGGCGGGAGAGCTCGGCGCCGAGTGCGACGTGGTCGCTTGTGGCGAGGCGGGCCCAGGTATGGCGTCCGCTGGAGGGGCAACGTACCCGAAGCGGCTGTGTTGCGGTGGCGTCCTGTGACGGCGTGGGGCTGGTGTCGGCGTGCCAGGGGCACGGCTTCGTGTGGTGCTTGAGGCAGAAGTCGATGAACAGGGTCGGGTCCATTTCGCTGGTGTCCCAGCCCCAGTCGATAGTGCAGTCACACACGTGGAGCAGCGGCGTCCAGTGAGTATCGGCAGGAGGCGTCGCAGTGCCGTTCGCGGGAGCGGTCTGATAGGGGACTCGCTGCAGGAAGTCGTTGCGCAGGTCCAGCATGACCTGCTCGGCTTGTTCGCGGGTAGGGCCGGGCTGATCGTCGGGGGCCCATGGGGCACGGGCGAGGCAGGCCAGGGTTGCGGTGGCGCGGTCGTTGGCTGAGTTGTGGGGCGTGGCTTCGTGCTGGTCGCGGGCGGCCGCGATGGCGGCGGTGAAACTGCTGTGCAGTCGGTGCAGTTGCAGTGGAGCGAAGATCAGCAGCAGTGGCTGACGGGTGAACGGGACGTCAGCTCGGAGGGCGACATGGCCGGCGTAGTGGAACAGGTGCGGAATTCCTTCGGGTACCGTGGCCGCGGCGGCGCCCCAGTTCTGGGCGCGCATACGCCGTTCCATGGCCTGCGCCAGCGTGAGCGGGTCGTTGGAGGGGGTGGCGTGCCGCACCTGTTCCGAGAGTAGCCAGTAATCCTTCTCGGCGGCTCGGGCCAGTTCCTCAAGCTGCGAGGGCAGTTCGGGCGCGATTTGGTAGGGCAGGGCGAGTAGGGCGGGCTCTACATGGCGCAGCGCTGGCCCGCAGCGCAAGGTCACACACCCGTTGAGAGCGCCGAGTTCGGTGGTGTCAACGACCACGATCTTAGGGGTGGTGAGGGAGGAGCTCTTGTTGCGGCTGGTGCGGTTTCCCATGGCAGGTGCCTTTCTTCCTTCAGAATGACGGACTGATAGATCCGGTCGTTCTCCTGGCGGCGGACGCATAGGGTGCCTGGAGCGTGGTTGTGCGGACGCCGGTGTGCAGCGCGGTCAGCTAGGTGCCGGAGGTCTTTCTCGGTCGAACGAGCTGACGGATAGCCGGGATACGCGTTAAATCTGAAGAATCGGATCTTCATCGAAGACTCCGATCGGCTGGTTGTCGATGAGCTCTTGTGTGATCGCTTCGACGCCAGCCTCGATGGCTTCCTGGGCGGCTTGGCAGATCAGGTAGGACAGCGGTTTCGTATAGCCGCCGGACCGCCGGTGCAGGTGCGTAGCGAGGTTAAGAAGATCGCCCGGCTTGTGTTGATGGAGGCGCAGGTCCTGGTCGAAGGCTTTGACGACTCCGTGGAAGAGGTCGTAGTCGTCGGCGCTGTAGGGGATCGGCAGGACGGCGAGTGTGGGTATTCCGCCAGATCCGTTGCCAGGTGAGGCGGGGCGTTTACTGCGCCGGGCGCCGTTGACGATCTCGCGGGAGCCGAGCCCGCAGTAGACGAAGGACACATTGCATTCGGCACCCAGGTAGCCGAAGTAGTCGAAGGCCGTTTTCAGTTCGGAGTTGTCCAGCCGGTCGATGCCGTCGACCAGGACCAAGCGGGTGCCACAGGTCTTCATGACGTGGCAGATCGGGCCCGTCATATCGATGCTGCGCTGGCCGCTTTCGGGGTCCTTGGTGTGCTTGTGGCCAAGGAACTCGGCGAACGGGATCGACATGTCCAGCTTGCTGCTCGGGGCGAGCGGAGTGTTGATATGGACCACCGGGATCCGCTTCGGATCGGGCGGCAGCTGGTCGCGGAGGATGCCCTCGAAGACCCGGCCGATCTGGCGCAGGACCGTGGTCATACCAGTCTCCCCGGGGCCGTCGATGGCCAGGTGCAGGGGGCCTTCGCTGCGGGGGCTGCTGGCCAGCCACAGTCGCCGGGCGATTGCGACGGCTTTCTTCAGGGCTGGTGTCTGCACGGTGCGCATGGTGGCGTGGTAGCGGATGCGCGGATCGTCACCTGCGGGCACAGAGCCGGTAGGGGGACTGGCGGTCAGGTCAGGAGGTACGACGACACGGTCCATTTGGGCCTGCCAGCCGCGACGGGTCGTCGCTGGCAGGAACAGGTCGGAGTCGGGGCCGGTGTGGTGGAAAGTCACGGCGGGGGTGTCCTTGGCAGGATGCCCCCGTCGGCGAGGCGCAGCCCCGCCGACGGGGGCGAAAAGGGATCAGATGCCCGCCTGCGGACCGCGGGCGCCATCGGGCTGCCCGTCGGCACCAGGCTGGGAGAGGCCCTCGGGCCGCGGGAAGCGGGCGGGAGGCAGACACAGCTGGCGCAGGTCGACATCCATGCTGGGCAGGCTGGTGATGTGCTGGTAGTCGGGTGCGGGGATATTCCGGTAGGGGTCCTCGATGGGCTGCGGGCCAACGACCATTCCGCGGTCGACGGGTGCTGGCTGCGGTGCGGCAGTGCGGGAAGGGCCGCGGCCCGCGCGCTCCAGGAGGGAACACACCACGCGGGCGATGGCGGCCTCGTCCCGGGTGCTGCCACCCTTGTTGAGGTGGGCGGCCGTGGCTTGGTCCCAGATGTGCTCGCTCCACTCGTCGCCGATCAGGCGCTGGTAGACGAAGTCGGCTTCCGCCCAGGTGCCGTTGCGGTGGTCTTCAAGCCACACCTTCTCCGGCTGGTAGGGGTGGTAGCGCACCGGCCACCGCTGTCCCTTGCCCGGCCAGCCCGAGCGAGCGTTGCGGTACGGGCTGATGGCGCGGCTGTCGTACGTGCGGTTGTCCAGGCGGATCCCCTTGTCCGTGACCGTTACCCAGGCAGTGGGCAGCAGCCGCAGCCGATCCTCGGCGCTGAGCCGGACGGGAACGTAGCCGCTGCTGGCGACGTGCGCGGCGAACATCTGGTTGGGGGTGCGCGGTGGCATCGACGGCAGGAACGGGTTGCGCAGTTCCTCATGAGGCCGCTGCTGCCATCCCACCGCGATCCACTGCTGCAGGAAGTCGTTGATCTGGTCCACTCGCCACAGCCGCTCGCCGGCGACGTCCTTCCCTCGATGCTGAAGGTCTTTGCCGGTGTAGCCGGGCAGGAACTGGCTGAAGAGGGTTTTGATCGAGCCGAAAGTTCGCTCGATGATCGCTTTGTGGGTGGGGGAGTTGTAGCAGGCAGGGCGCACGCAGATGCCCAGCTGAGCGCAGGCGTCCATGAAGGCCCGCCCAGCAAACACCTTGCCGTTGTCCATGACGATCATCTCCGGGATGATCACCGGCCGGGCAGCCGCGCCTTCCATGCGCTCATCGGCCTCCACGAGCTGGGCATACGGCAGATTGGACCCTTTCGCACCAGCCCTGGGCGACCAGTGAGGACGCATCGGCTGCGGCGTGCACATCTCTGCCAAGAGCAGCAGCGCGTCCACAGCCTTGGTAGCCCGCCCACCGCGGCGACGAGAATGGGAGCCGGCCTTGGTACCAATGGACTTGGGTCGGATGACCGCGGCGAGAATGCTCCGGCTGACCACGTCAATGGCCGCAGTCAGTTCCAAAGAGACGACCCGCCCGGTCTCATCCACTCCCAACACATCCAGCGGGGTCGTGTCGATCTGTACTTGCTCGCCAGGTGTGGTCGCCATCGCCAGGGTGAACGGTGGCTCAGGACGGTGGCTACCGGTGCCCTGGCGGCCAGTTTCCCTGCCACACAGGATTCCCAGCCGGTCCAGCAGCCGGTAGAACGTCGCTCGGGAAGGCATCAACTGTTCCCCCTTCTTCTTGAACTTCCTCACACACGCTCTCCTCAACAGCTCAAACAGCCGTGACCTGGTCCCCACGGACCGCTTCCTGTGCCGCTGGTGCACTTTCCACAGCAGCTTCACCACGCGCTCGTCGACGCGACCGTGCGTACTCGGGCCGCGCACCCGCCGCTTGTCGACCAGCCCCCACACGCCGTGCGCCAGCCAGGCCAGCCGCTTACGCTCCACCGTTGCCGCCGACACCCGATGGTGTGCCGCGCACAGCTCGGCAGCCTTGGTCTCGTAGCGCTGCCGCAACGTGGTGCGTTCCAGGTCGTAGCACGGGCGCGGCTCGGTGCTAGGCGTGGCAAACCCGGGCAGTCCCGTGTGCACTTCCAGCACATGGTCCAGCCAAAACTCCGCCATCTCCCGGGCCTTGTCCGACAGCCCCTCCAATACCGCCGCGCCGCCCAGGCTCTGGCGCACGGCCACCGCGGGAACGTCGGTGATGGTGTCGTCCGGCCGGGGCGTATCCAGCACAGCGAAGCCGAGTGAACGGGACAGCGAATCCAACAGCACGACGGCATCCTCACCATCGGCATCCTGGCTGAGCAGATGCACGCTGCCGCCCTGCAACGCCGTCACCAGATAGGTCTCACCGCGCCAGCGAACGGCGTTGCCCACCGTCACAACAACCGGCCGTGCTGGCGCTTGCCCCGCCATCAGCACGCCCCCGCAGGCGACCACACCAGAGAACGGGCAGGCACGAACGGACGACTCCAGTCGATGAGCAGCTCGCGCGTCCAGATCAGATGGTGTGCTCGGGCCACGGAGGACAGCTCGGGCAGACCACTGGCGCGCACTCCCGCCGTCAACGGTTGCGGTCGGGCGAATACCTGGCGCAGCACTCGCGCCGTGTCCGCATCCGCCAGCCGCACATGCCGCCACCGCGATAACCGCTGGAGGTTGCGGGCCACGACCGGATCTGCCATGCCCTCGTACACCCGCACTTGCCAACCAGCCTGTTGCCCAGCCGCCTCAAGCAGCTTCAGCGTCGCCACCCATCGTTGTGATGTGTCATCACCGGGCCGACATACCAGCAGCCGTGCCTGCCCGCTCGCCAGCCGGGCAAAGAAGTCCGGCACATAGCCCTCGCCGCCGTCCGACCAGCTCAGCCGCACCGGCCAGGAAGCGAACGTCACCACCTCAGGGTCGGCTTCCAGCGACAGGGCCGCCTCCAATGCGCCCAGAGTGCCGCACCCGGCATGTCGAGCCCGGCCGGTCAAATGCCACCAGGTAGCGATCGCACGCCGGCCCTGGTACCGCTCTGGCAGCCACACCGGCTCGTACTCCTCCAGCCGTTCCTGGCGTAATCCGCCAACCGGCCGCTCTAGCAACCGACCAGCAGGGGAGCGCAGTTGCGCCCACACCACGTCACCCACGACAACACCTCACGAAAACCTGGACATCGCCCATCTGATCGACGGGGGCGGTGTCGACCACACTGGCGGATCGACATGCAGGCGGAGAAGCCAATTCGGTCGAACGCGCTCGAACGAGGGAGTCGATCAATCGCAAAGACGCCCACGCGTCCCTCGAACGGGTGTATGTGAAGGCGGACTCTCTGCAGGTCATCGATGCAGAATCGTTCACCTGTGGGCATCGAAGCCTGTTCGGATCGGGCAGGCTGCGCAGCAGCGGATAGACACATGCTCGGTCCGCCGGCACGCATTAAGGGGGATAGCCGTGCACCACACGCACCGAACGTCGAAGCCCGCTATCGCGCTCGCTTCCAGCGGGCGCTTGACGAGACCTGTCTCAATGGCCTTGACGTTGATTCGCCTCTAGGCAAACCCCGACGGGCGGAGGAGTCCAGCCGAGGCAGCGTCATGGTGACCGCCTCAGCCAGACCGTGTGTCCCTGCATCCAGTCGTGACGACCAGGCACCGCTCATCGGCATCACGCTTCTGTTGCCGAGCCGACAACGGCTCATCGCGGCGACCTGTGCCAACTCCCCCTTTCCACCACGGTCCTCGCATTCCGTCCGTTGCCGACGCTCACCACAATTCCTCTGAAGGAGACCACCACTATGGCCGCCCAGACACTGAACACGGACTTCCCTCTCGCCGAAACGCCCTATCTGGTTGGGGTGTTGGGCCAGCTCGCCACCCTGATGCGCAGCATCGACCGCCCCGACAATGCCGAAGAACTGGAGGAGGCAGCGGCTGCGCTGCCTGTTCTGGAGCTGGTCTACGCGCGCCTTACCCACTTCCAAGAGCTGCGCCTCGACCCGCCCCGGCAGATGACCCGAGATCAGTGGAAGGAGCTGGAAGTCAGGGCCCGTGAGGCCCAACAGGGCGTCGACTGGTTGCACAGCCAACCGTCCCTGCCCAACGAAGACGATTTGCTCGTCCGCGGCGTGGTTACTGTGCTGCAGGCCGCCGGACAGGGGGAACAGCCCATCCGGCTGGTGCGAGAGGCGGGTGAGGTCCTGGGCGGCATCCAGTCAGACCGCGCCGCCATTGTGCTGGCTGAGGGCGACCCTCTCGACGAAGACAGCTGGGAGGGTGCGCCGGTAGAACAGGGTGCCCGCGTTGCTCGGGCTGCGCTGACCTTGCTTGCTCAGGCCAGCCGGATCAGCGGACTCGACGATGCCGATGAACAGGCACGTATCGGCCTTGTCGAGGAAGCCCGAGAGCTCACCTTGCAGGTAGCTGCATGAGGCATGTCACCTACTTCTCCACCGATGAAACCGAAGCAGAGACACGGACCCTGCCGCCTCTGCTCCCTAACCACCTGCTCCCTAACCACCAACAGTTGGTCGCGGTCCGGACGCGCAGGAGGGGCCCATCACAGCACAGCAACCAACAACTTTGGGGGAGCCAGGCACGTGGATGAGCTGTTCGGCCTCGATGAACTCGACGGCAACACACACCAGCGCGCCGATGGTCTGCCGGATCCTGCCGAACGGCGCAGACTGCGCCGGGAATCCAACCTCTCACTGCACCAAGTGGCTGATGCCTGCGCCGTGGGCGAGACCACAGTCCGTTCCTGGGAGGAGGGCCGCACCACGCCGCGAGGGAAGAACGCCGCCATCTACCGCAACCTCCTCAACGCGCTCAGCGGCCCGCTGACCGCTACGCCAGTGTCGGAGCCGCCCGCCGACGAGGCACCCGACTGGGCAGCCCTGGGCGCTCTTCGAAACGAACTGCCCACCCAAGCAGCGACCACGGCCCCGTGCTGGCGCTGCCAGCAGCCGACGGCACAACGCGTAGGAGGGCGTCCCCAGCACCTGGGAACTCGCTGCACCACGCGCACCCCACCCCAGCCCACACCCACCAGGTATCGGGCACCATCACCCCTCGCCGCACGCCCCGCCTCGCCGACAGCACCGGCATCGGCCCCGACGCCGCACCCACTATCTCCACCCCACAGCCCGCACCCGCCACCCCCTTCCTCTGACCGCCTGGCCTATCCGCCTCTTGGCAGCCGGAAGACCACCAGCGGCTCCCTCGCCGTGCTCGAAGCCGCGCCCCATGGGCTGACAGCACATCTCGCCGATGCGAGGACCCTCAGCTGCCCGGCCGGTGACCTTCCCTCGCTGCTGGCCTGGACACTGCGGCAGGGTTTCGGCGCAGCTCCCTTGCACCCCGAAGCCCTTGCCGCCGGACCGCTACTGGTGCTCACGTCCTCAGTCCTGGCTCACCTGGGCCTGCCCGCCACCACCCCCAGCGCCTCACAGCGACATCCCCGCAGCGACCACCCGCTACTGCGCCAAATCCGCGCCATCGGCTGGCAGACCGACCACAACGGCCTCGCCTCGTGGGTACGTCTGTACCCCAGCACCGGCGACCCAGCCTGCGACAGCATCCATCTCGCCATCACCGACTGGGGCGCCCTCCACCACGACGGCTGGAACCTGCCGACCGACCTCAGCGCCCACCAACTCGCCGCCCTACTAGGCCAGTACACCTCTCTATTGCGCACCCCACTGGGCAACCCGGGTACCTGTGGGCATCAGCTCATGAGCGATCTGCGTCCTGCCCCGCACCGCCACACCGCCACCCGCATCCTGGTGGCCCCAGGAGCCCGAGGAGCACTGACCCAGGTCGTCGATCCAGCACCCTGCGAGGCCCCAGAAGGCCACCAACTCGCCATTGCCCGCGCCCCACAGGACACGATCGCGGACACCGACATCCACTGGCATCGACCGCCCACCGCGGACGAAGCCGCCCGCCCATACGTGCTGTGCTTGGCCGTGAACCTGCTTCACCTGGCCGGCTGCAACGAAATCCGAGTCGCCAACGGCCCAGCTGTCCACGCCAATTACCCCACCTTCAACCCCAAAATCCCCGGCAGCTGGCTCATTGACCTCACTGCCGAGCCCCACCACCCGCTCCTGCCCCCGCCCTTCGCGGGCAGCGGACCGGCCTGGTACACCACCCCCGCCCTCGCCTACGCCGCCAACCGCTACGCACAGCCCAAACCCGTGGAAGGCTGGGTGCGCACCGCCCCCGCGGCCCCCTACCTCAATCCCTGGTACCAGCGCATCCGCCTGGCCCGCCTCGCTATCCTCGAACGCCTCGGCATCACCGAACACATGCCCACTCCCGACCTCTTGGCAGCCCTGAACGACCTGCCGCACGCCGACCCTGGCCAGCGGGCCCTCCTGCACGCCATCCACGCCACCGCCGAAGACGCCTTCACCGCACTGGCACAGCCACCCACCCAGCCCGACCAGGTGACCCTGACCGCCTGGCCCACCCCCGATACCCCCACCTGGCGCCCCGACCTACTGGCCGCTGTCTACGCCAACGCTCGCGCCAACCTGCGCCGCAAGCTGGGCCAGATCGCCCGCGACGGCTACTTTCCGCTCGCCGTCGCCGGCGATCACGTCCTGTATGCCACCCACACCCCGCACCTCAGCGAGATCACCGACCAGCCCAACAGCGGCTTCACCATCGGCATCGCGCCTGGCCACATCCGGCCCGTGGCGACGCACCCCATGCACTGGCTCAAGGACCGCGTAACAAAGGGCACCAACGCCGCACAGGTACTGAAGGACACCTGCCCGTCATGGTGACCTTCCCACGTCCCGCCACCACTATCTTTGCCCGCTTGGACGGCAGGGGACAGCAGCCACCGTGCCGCTCACTCCAGGCCGGTCACGGTCTGGCCCAGCCGCCACCCCAGACACGAAGCGTCCTCCAAGGCTCCTTGCTCGGGCAGCGTCCGGTGCGGCTGCATGGGCCCAAGCCGCTGCGAGAGATATCCGGGCGGCGGAGGTTGCTGCGTAAGCCGGACCGCCACCGGCGCGGTGATGCGGTGCAGCAGCATCCACTCCCGCAGCATCCGGTAGCCGCCCTGCTCCATCTCATCCGACATGCCCAGCCGCTCACCCACGAAGGCAATCCAGCCACGCGACACCCAGCCCGGAGCACCGTTAGCGAAGTCACGCCCCCAGCGCCGCTGCCGCTCGTACACAGCCATTGCCTCGGCGACGACGACAGCCTCCGGATAGACCACCAGCGGAACCGACCACAACTGCCGCTCCTCGCCCAACACCCTTTCACGCTGGGCCCATACGGCCTCCGCACCCATCTGACGACTCTGCCACCAGCACGCGCTCACTTGCACAGCATCGGCCAGCAGTGCCCGAGCGTAGGGCCCGACCCGCTGCCGCAACCGTCCCCATCGCCGGTGCGCTTTCACCACCGGCTCCAAGCCGGCCAGGCCTACCTGCGATGGGCCGCCCCCGGAGGCGTCGCGCAGCCAGCGGCCATGACGCACACACACCTGCCAGCGCTCTCCGCTGGCCAGCCACACCGGCGCCGCCACGTTGTCACGCCGTGCCAGACACAACGCACACGGCTCCAGCACCGTCCACTGCGGTGCCCACGCAGCGATCCGGACCAACGATCGCGTACTGCACCCCTGCGACTCCTTCAGCGTAGGCAACGCCCGACGCAGCTCCCGCGGCGTCCGCCAGGCCATGACAGCCAACCGATCCACGGCTTGCTCATGCAAGAACACCTCGCACACGGACGGATCCAGCTCCTGCACCTGCCTCCGGACCCCCACCTCACCCAGCACATCGCCCACCGACACGCCGTTGACCCGCGCCAGACGCCGGATGAACGAACCCGTCGACTCGCCCGACACCGGCTCTAACCCCACCGGCCTCGGCGCTGCGCCTTCCACCGCCCGATCCCACCCTTCCAACCCGCGAGCATCCGCGTCTCGTCTGGACAACGAGACGCCCC
The DNA here is from genome assembly GCF_039532155.1 of Streptomyces lunalinharesii. Classification (NCBI taxonomy): domain Bacteria; kingdom Bacillati; phylum Actinomycetota; class Actinomycetes; order Kitasatosporales; family Streptomycetaceae; genus Streptomyces; species Streptomyces lunalinharesii. Next base: position 27,536 of record NZ_BAAARK010000024.1, on the reverse strand, counting down.
ACAACTGGCAACGCGGCCGCTGAGCAGGAACCTCCGAACCATGCCACCGACGAACACCTCAGTCGCCTATGCACTCGACATCGCCGACCAGCGGCACTGGACCCGCCGGCCTCCCGACCGCCCCGATGCCCGCCTGCGCCACCTCCTACACACGCAAGCAGCCCATCTCCTAGCTCCCCGCCTGCTCGCCCACCCACAGGCCCTCACCCGCTGGGCCGACGGTGAAACCAACGACCTCACCGACACCCACGCCACACTCATCGAGCACGAGATCTACCGCACATGGCAGCCACAGGTACGCAGCCGAGCCCACCAGCAGATCCTCAAGCACGACGGCTGCGTCACCGTCCAACTCCATGCCCGCTTCAGCTTCACCACCAGCAGCGGTGAGTTCCATGATCCTCGACTGCGCCGCCTGACCGAGGACCTACCCCTCCTGCACGCCCGCCGCCTCTTCGACGCCCGCCACCACGACGCCGCCGAAGAGGACCTGCGCTGCATCCTCGCCGACGGCATCGGCGAGGCCTACTTCTTCCGCGTGTTGCCCCCAGACCAGCAGCAGGCCGCAGTGACCCTCACCGACCTGCACGCCATCCAATTCCACTACTAACCCACGCGACCAACGGCCCACCCCAGGAGCACATACATGTCCCTTCTCATCTATGCCTTCAAGGACGGCAACAGCCGCTGGCACGGCGACCCAGACATCCCCTTGATCGACCCTTGCGACGAACCTGGTCGAGGAACACTCACCTACCAGCCCGTCCCTGGCACACCCGAAATGACCAGCCCGTTCGCCGGACAGAACCTCACCGTCCTCTACGGCAGCGTCGACCTCGACGCAGGCCCAGTCACCTACCAACTCGATACCGGAGGACGCTTCCAGGCCTCCTGGCACGTACACACACTCCTCGCCGCACCCTGCGGAGCTGCCCCCCTACCCACAGTTGTCCCTGACGAGCCTCACCAGCCGGCCTGCCTGGAGACAGCGTTCGCGGAGAACGGCAGTCGCTACACACTGACCGGCACCCGTGCACACAACGGACAACTGACGCTAGAGCTCGTCATCAGCACCGACCGAGGCGAAATCCGAGCGGAACTGTCCGGCGACGTCAGCGACGACGACCTCCAGCCCTTGGCGCGCTTGCTGGATGCCGCCTCCCACACCCTGACCAGAAACAACACACCCCCTGCACCTTCCCCGCCCACCGGAGGCACCTGGACACCTCAGGAAAGTGCCCACCTGGCAGTCCGATTCCGCCAGGAACACGACTTCACCCTCCTCGCCACCGAATTCAGCCGCACCCGAAGCGCCATCTACGCAGAACTCAAACGCCAACGACTGATCTCCGCCCCCCAGCAGCAACGCACCACCCTCATGAGCAAAGCAGCCCGCACCACATCGCCAGTCCTGCAACAGCGCCGCCTCACCCACCGCAACTCCCACGCGCGTTGGAGCGAGGAGGATGACCAGAACCTGTCGCGACGCTGCGCCGAAGGAGCAACAAACGCTGAGCTCTGCGAAGAGTTTGGCCGCAGCAGCCAGGCCATCGAAGGCCGTCTGCTCAAGATCGGGGCCACGGGCCCCGCAGCGGACGAAGCGCGCCTGAACATCCTGTAATCCACACTCAACGCACCTCGCTCACCTGGGCGATGCTCTGGGCCCGCCCGGCACGCCCCAGAGAAGATCGCGTTCTTTGACGAGCCTTCAGCCACCACCTAAACTCGGTGCCAAATCAGATATCAGAGTTAGCATGTAAGTGCAGAGGATGGTGAAAATGCTGCTGACAACAGGGCAGGCTGCGGAAGAGCTCGGCTGTGCCATCACCACCTTCCGACGCCTTGTGCACGCCGAACTCCTCCCCGGTCTATCGCACCGCGGCGTACGCGTCATGGCTCCCATGGACGTTGTTCAAGCCGTCGGTGCGCGACCGAGAGCTCCGCTGGAGCAGCTGGATGCCCGAGAGGTCGCTGTACTGCGGGTGGATGCCGCTCAGCGAGTCCAGGAGCCGGACCGCGACTGGATCGGTTTCGCAGCCTCCCTCACCCCCGAAGACCTCCTCAAGGCGCTGCGTGGCTGGTGGCGGTGCGACGCAGCCAGCGTGGCGGCCGGGAGAGTACTGCCCGTCACGCTGGCTGGCTACGTCGTGGCCGTCCTGACCGGCCTGGACCACTGGGAGAAGAACAGGCAGGGCCGCCACGCATTCCCTGATGCCCGCCTGGCCGGCTACGTCACCGACCTCGCCACCCCAACCCTCAACATCACCTCCAGCGCTGACAATGACCGTCGTCTCGCCGAGCTGCTGCTGGGCACCCGGCTCGTTTCACACTCCGGCGGGGCGATCGCCTACGTCTCCACGAACACCACCAGCTGAACCTCACGGCCTGAACGAGGATCCCGATGGACAGCAAGACCTACACCGCCACGCTCGCCGAACTGCGCGCCCTGCGCGATGAGATCAAAAAGAAGCAGGCCGAGCTCGCCAAGCTCGAAGCACACCGCGCGCGCAGTATCTCCGCCCTGGCCGCCTATGAGAAGGCCAAGGCGGATCGCATCGCGCCGGCAGCCGGTCTGAGCCTGGCCGAAGTCGTCGCCATCGCCCCGATCCTCGCCCCCGAAACCCTCACCACCCCATCAACTCCCACCGCGCCACCTCCCGGCCCCGAACCCGCTCAGGAGGCCCCCGCTGCTCCTGAGCCGGCCCCAGCCGCCCCGGCGCCGAACATGACCGCCACAGCCACCAAGCCCCCCACATCAGCAACACCTACTGCCAAGCCCCCGTCACCACCTGCCTCACCCAACCCCGCTCCCCGCAACGCGACGCCTGAGACTCCGCGGGTGCTGCCGTCCCTGCCCGAGGGACCGACAGGCGACCGCTGGGTCGGACACACCGCCAACCTGGCCTCCACCCACCCGAACTTCACCCAGCAGGCCCGCTCCACCGCCTTCCTCGACACCACCACCGGCATGCTGGTCCACCGCGACCAGACCCACCACCTCGACCTCGGCAGCCGGTCGGCCGCCGACATCCTCACCGCCGTCTTCCACACCATCCCCGACGGCGTGGAACGCCTTTACGTCACCGCCGGCGACCCCTGGCACCGCGACGCCGACCGCTACCCCTTCCTACGCGATGCTGTCGCCGCCTGGCTGAACGCTCCCGCCCCCGGCTGGCGCACCGACACCGGCCGCGGCCGCGACCGAATGGCCGGCCACTTCGTCCACGCCCGCAATCCCGTCGCCCGCTACCAACGCGACGACGGCCAACAGCACGTCGAGATCCGCTCGGTGGGGGAGTGGTTCGACCCCGAAGGAGCCGACCCCACCGTCATCCGCGACGCCTTCGTCCTGCTATGGAAAGCCCTGCGCGCCCACTGGCCCGACGCCGTCATCATGGGCTCCCCCTCCCAGACCGGTCGCGACCTGTGGACCCGCACCATCCCCACCCGCGGCCAGTTCGCCGACGGCTACCCCGTCCTGTCCGAAGAACTCCGTAGCCTGCTGCACGCCACCGCAGGCCAAGGCCGCACCGAACTGATCACCCCACCCTCAGTACCCGAGCAACTGCCGGCCCTGGTCGAATACGACCGCACCTTCGCCTACGCCAAGCACACCTGGAAATCCCCCGTCGGCACCCCCCGCCGCATCACCGCCACCACCTTCGCCTCCTGGAGCCAGAAGGAACAGACCAAAGCCCTCTTCGGCTGCGGCCACTGGCAGATCCGCGTCACCGTCCCCAACACCTGGAACCACGTCGGCCTCCTGCCCGCCCCCGCCCCCGGCGAACGCGCCTGGCACTACCCGGCCACCCCCGGCACCACCTTCACCACCTGGGCCGGCGGACCCGAGGTCTACACCGCCCTCACCAACCCCCTCACCCCGTGGAAGATCGAAATCCTCGACGGCCTGCTGTGGCAGGACGGCAAACCCCTCGACGACTGGTCCAAGAAGCTCAAAGAAGCCTGGGCCACCCTCACCGCCCAAGCCTCCCTCCACGGCGACCCCACCCAACGCCAGGCCGCCCACCTCGCCTCCCGCGCCGTACGCGCCCTCCTCCTCTACGGCATCGGCTCCTTCGCCCAACGCCCCCGCACCGTCACCGGCACCACCCCCCGCGCCGCCGAACGCGACGTCCCCGCAGACGCCGAAATCATCGGCTTCGACGACGAGGCCATCACCTGGCAACGCGCCACCGGCTTCGCCCGCGACCCCAACGCCCACCCCGAATGGGCCGCCGGCATCTGGTCCGGCGCCCGCGCCGCCCTGCTGTCCATGCGCATGCGCGAGGACAACACCTACGTCGGCGCCCTCCACACCCCACCGGGCACCGTCGTCGCCTTCCGCACCGACGCCGTCTACCTCACCGAACCTCAAAACTGGCCCTACCACGGCCAACCCGGCGAATACCTCCACAAAGGCCACCTGCCCGGCCCTATCCCCGCACCCACCACCGAAGAGGAACTCCTCGCCCTCCGCGACGCCGGACGCACAGCCCTCCACTCCACCCCCAACAGGGGTGATGCCTAAATGCCACGCCAACGACGGGCCCCGAGCCGACAGTTGAACGAGGCGGCCCGCCTCACCGACCAGCTCCTGGCCGCTGGCTGCACCAAACGCGACGTCGCCCGCATCATCAACCGCGACCCCTCTCTGGTCTCCCAGTTCTACACACGCAACAAAGGCGCCGCCTTCGTCCCTGCCCTCCACCACACCCTGGGCGCCCTCCACGCCGGCATCACCGACGTCGATGAACTGGCCGCCCTCGCAGCTCCCCACATCACCCGCCGCACCACCGCCGCCGGCACCCGCGCTCGCGTACGTACCAAAGCAGTCCTCATCACCCCCACCGGCACCGGCACCGGCCGCGCCGGCGTCCAAGCCATCGCCTCCGGCTCCACCCGCCTACGCCCCCTCATCGCCGAAGCAGCCCGCCAACGCCTCCGCCTAGCCTTCACCATCCGCATGCCAAAGAGCGGCTACACCCACGCCTCGGGCAGCCGACTGGACTCACCCGGCGTACGCCGCGACGTCGTCCAACGCGCTGACCACACCGAAGAACGCTCCTACGGCTCCGCCACCACCGGCGGCTTCGACGCTGCCGAATTCGCTCACCGCGTCGACGCAGCAGGCGGCGACGTGACCGCAGCTGTCCAGCAATGGCTCCTGGAAACCGGCCGCATCCACCCCGGCGCCCACATCACCCACCTGGAAATCCGCACCTGGCGACCTCGCTGACAACACCTGTCGCGCATGGACTAGCGCTCGGCGGCCGACCGGTGATCCCGCCCTGGGGCCCCCTCCTGTGAAGAGGCCGGCGACGGTGTGGTCACCGCTTCAGGTTTCGCCCGTCAGCTCACGCTGCGCCCTGTGAACGAATCAGCAGTCTCGCCACCTTGCGGTCGCGACCGAGGAAGCCCGGCGCTTGCTCGTTCCGTTGGTAGACGTGCCCATACGGTCTTACCTTCGCGACCGACGGACGAACACCCCCAACTGCAGCTGAGGGCTTCGACGACGCACAACCCGCGACCACAAGGGTCAAGAGGATGCGCTGGGGAGCAGGTGGGCACGGCAGTGCTGGAATCCTTAACAGCGCACGTCACCGTGTTTGCTGCGTGCATGATGCCTAGCCATCCCACGTCGCTGGACGGTCGCTGCGGCATCCCATGGCGGAGGGCATTGGTGACCAGTTCGTTGACCACTGCCACGACTTCTTCGGCGCAGGCCGCCAACCCCCACACCTGCAACGTCGAACGCGTGTGTCGACGAATCTTGCGCAAGGTCGCCGGACACGCGGTGAAGCGGTACGCGGTGAAGCGAGGTACTCCAAGCCCCATTGCCAGCCCCCAGTCGGTCGGTGCGGGGGCCGCCACAGAGCGCAAAGCATGCTCGCTCACCGTCAACTTCGATCCTCTCGCCGACTCATGTGAACTATCCCTTGCGATGGCCTTGTTGAGGAGAGGAAACCTCAACAGAGCACTCATTTGGGGGAGTTCAAGCCCCAGCTCACAGGGCTACTATCTCCAACATCCCACTGCCCATGCAATTGCAGATGGGATTGCATGGGACGGCGGCCACCGCCCGGCCGCCGACACGGAGGCAGTCGCATGGCGGCCAGTAATAGCCCGGACGTTCGAATGGCACGGCAGAAAGAGGTCATGATGGAGCGCTTCGACAACGGCGTCCCCGCGAACTCGATCAGCGGCGCTCAATGGTTCAAGAGCAGTGAGAGCAGCGCAGTGGGCAACTGTGTGGAAGTGGCAGCACTACCCCAAGGCGACGTCGCGGTACGCAACTCGCGGTACCCCGACGGACCGGCACTCATCTACACACGCGATGAACTCAAGGCGTTCGTAGCCGGCGCCAAGTGCGGCGAGTTCGACCACGTCACCGTGTAAGACAACCGTAGGCCAAACCCTGCCACGGCGGGCATGTGAACATCACCCTGGGATACTGACGCGAGCGCAGCCAGTCCCGACACAGGAGTTCGCATGCCCGCCGACCCCACGGCCCAAGTGTCACCGTTGGCTCAGGGAACGCCCTCCTCGCATGACGAAGACGACGACAACCCCTTCGTCGCCGGCAAGGTACTCGGCGCGCACCTCCGCCATCTCAGGCGCAGCAAGGGACTGGGCCTCAAGGACGTGGCGCCACAAATCCGTGCCTCGGTTTCCAAGATCAGCAGGATGGAGAGGGGTGAAAGCCCGCCCAGGGAGAAGGACGTTCTCGACCTGGTCTGCTACTACGGAGTCACGGACCCAGATCAGCTGGGAGAGATCCTTGAACTCCTGCGGCAATCCAAGACCCAGACCTGGCTGCACCAATACAGCGACATCACCCCCGGGTGGCTCCGGCGGCTGATCGGCCTGGAGGATTCGGCCACCGAGATCCGCGCCTACGAAGTGAACCTCGTGCCCGGCCTCCTTCAAACCTCCGGCTACACACGTGCCATCATCAAGGCGGCAAGGCCGCACGACACTGAGGAAGAGATACAACGCCGCCTCGAGTTGCGGGCCATCCGGCAGCGAATCGTCGAGCGAGCCACCCCGCCGCGGCTGACGTTCTTGCTGGACCAGAGCATCCTCCTGCGTCCCATCGGAGGCCCAGAGGTCATCCGGCAGCAACTGCAACACCTGCGCCGTCTCGCTGACGAAGGTCGTGTCTCGATCCAAATCGTCACCTTCGACAAGGGCGCCAGCCTCGGCCCCGGCGCGCCCGTGACCCACATGAGCTTCCCCGCCCACGGCCCCTCAGAGCTGATCTACCTGGAACACATCAACAGTGCCCTCTACCTGAGCAAACGAGCAGACGTCGAGTCCTACCGCCACGTGCTCGACGAACTCATGTACGTCGCCGAGAGCAGAAAGAGCAGTAGGGCACTGCTGGACGAGGCAATTGAGCGGTTTTCTGACCAAAGCCGACCGAAGTGAATGGACTCACCGGACCATGCCAACTCCGCCATATTCCTGGCAGGCGTGCGAAGCCGGCACGCTCTCGCCCGGGCCGGGCCTCCAAGACGAAACTTCCACCAATCCAGGGGCAAGAACGTCCATGCCATCGAAGCAGGCAGCGACCTCGCAACGCCTGCGGACCCGGCCCCACGTGCCAACGCACCCACGCATGAACTCGGTGACCTGGGAACGTACTTGAGCATCCTCACTGGTGAGCTGGCAGACGACAACGAAGCTGCCAGGTGCAAGTCGCCGTGCAACTCGGCGGACCATGCCGACGGGGTCCGCCCGGTCAGGTAGACAGTGCAGGACGGAGACGAACAGCGCAGCGACCGGGCGCTCGAAGTCGATCAGACGTTGAACTTCGCAATGGCCGAAGATGGCCTCCGTGTCAGCCACATCGGCCTCGATGACGGCTGTCTCGTCGTTCTCCTCCAACAGCGCACGACCGTGCGCGAGGACCATCGGGTCGTTGTCGATGTAGACGACGCGCGCGTTTGAATCCACCTGCTGCACGATCTGGTGGACATTGACCTGCGCGGGCAGCCCTACCCCATGGTCGAGGAACTGCTTCACACCATGTTGTTCGGCAAGAAGTCGAACAACGCGCCACAGGAACCGCTTGTTGCTGCGAACCAGTTCGCCGTAGTTCGGCACGAGTTGGAGGAGGATCCTCGCCGCCTGCCGGTCCACTACATAGTTGTCCTTGCCACCCAGGAGCCAGTTGTACATCCGCGCAACGTGGGGTCGGGTGACATCAATGGCGTGAGAAATGCGGCCAGCTCCCTGATTTTCTCGCCCCCTTGCGTATCCGCTGGAGACGTGCCACTAGTGCAGCAGCCCATGGTAGAAGGCATGTCAGGGAACAGCCAGTACACGATGGGGGGATGAGACACCCCGGAGAGCAATCGCCTCCATCCTCGGAGCGAAATCGAGGCGGACACGTCCTCAGCCCACCGGAGTTGCTGTTCTCAGTCAGGGCAACGGCTCCGGCCGTCGACCGGGATGAGCCGCCACTGATGGTTCACCACAGCCGGGTTGGTATTCATGAAGCTGGGACAGCACAGGAGGGCCCGGGCTCGGTGATGATTCCAGGGAAGAAGCAGACCAGGATCAGGCCCTGCCCAGGCCGCGGCCGGCCACCTGCAGAAGGACAATCATGGCCGACTGGTCCACACCCATCAGATCGGCCGTGTCCTCCACCGACATACCCAATTCGTCCCGCAACAGCACGGCATCCGCCTGGCGCGCCGGAAGCACTTCATACAGGACGTCGACATCAGCGCCCGCACCCGGCGAAGCAGATCGCACAGCCGAGACGGTGTCCACCAGGATCTGCCACGATGCTGTGCACGGACGAGAACGACCCAGCACATCGGCCCAGATCGTCGACAGCGCACTGAAGGCTGCCACCACTGCGCCGTGGCCCAAGACCCCAGAGCCCAGTCGCGCCTCGGCATAGCGCAAGTACTTCTGCTCGTACAGCAGCCGAAACGCGACGAACCCTTGGAACGCTGATGGACAGTCACCCTTGCCTACTGGCGACCACGGCGCACTGGAGGGATACATTCGACAGGTCACCGGTCGCAATCGTTGTTGAGCCCGCCACCAGACAGACGGGACCTGCATGGTCAGCCGGCCAGACTAAATGCCGGGCAGAGTTGCCATCCCCGCCCACGCTGCCGCAGGCAGTCGACGTCAACGGATCAAACGAGGCCTGCCCGTCAGACCCCACCGGTCCTCACCCGCGTCAGCTCGGCTGACGGGGAAGCGCTCTGGGGGGCCGCGGGGGGCATACAAGGTGACGTGGTCTGGCCGGCTGAGCGCCGATGACGTGCCGGTGCACCAGAGGACGTCAAGCAGATCCCATGCTGTCATCAGCGTCGGAACCCGGCAGCATCGAACGTGACAACCCGTCAGGGGGAAAGTCCACCTGTGAGGCGAGGAAGGCGTAGTGAAACTCTTCCCAGAGCCGCCGAAAGTCTCCTGGATGACCACCCAGTCGGGCAATGAGAGCCCCCGCCGTTTCCCAGTCGGGGACGACATTCCCACGGAGCACTTCGGCCACGGTGGCTGCTGACAACTGGCCCTCGACGACGAGGCCCTCGAGCTCAGGGCAGGAAGCCGCCAAGTACAGCCCACGAAAGGCATCCTGCAGGCGTTGCGCCGAGCCCTCCACCGTCTGCCGGGGCGGGTAGGCTGCCCCTTGGGTGCGCTCCCACAGCATGCGCAGCTCTGATGCCTTCCCCCCGAAAATGGTTGCCAGCATGTGAACCACCGCCCAGCTCGGCACACGCTCATCGGCCAGCACACGTGAGACGTAAGAAGGCGAGAGATCAGCCTGCTGGGCCGCATCCTGGATGGTCATGCCGCTTTGGTGGCGCAAGTACGCCAGCGCGGATGCCAGCTGGTGCGACGAGCTTCCCGGGCCGGTAGTCCCTGCAGCAGTTGAGGGGCTCGGCACCCCTGCCTCGGTAGGCGCATAGCGTTGTGCGCTGATCTGCTGGGAGGGGCAAGGACCTTCTCCGTGGGCGCGACGTGTCAGCAGCCGTCTGACCCTCCGTTCGCTCCACCGGTCACGGGCCGTCTCGATGCTGACGCCTGCAGCGGCAGCTACTGACTCCCACCCAGTGCCGTTGGCCCGCGCATCGTGCACGGCCGCGGCCGTGTAGTAGCCGACCTCACGCGTCAGAGCGTTGGCATGCTCCAGCAATACGTCTAACGGCAAGTGCTGGTGCTCCGCTGCCACCAGGTGCGCCGCCAAGACGTGGACGCTTTCGGAAATCACGCGGCCCCACGAACAGGAATCCACGGTCTGTTGAGCACCGGCCTTGCCGTCGCGCTGACGCTGCGCTCGACGCCGACATGCGAGGTCGCAATAGTCCTTTTTGCGGCCAGGGCCCGCCCTTTGCTGGAAACGTCTTCCGCAGTGGGCGCAGCGCGCATGGCCAGAGTGAGGTTTCACTGAGTATTTCTCTCTCCCGTTCGGTTCCTTTTACGAGAGCGGGGGACGCAAAGGCGACGCGCCCCCGGCTCGCCGTCCGCTGGCCGATGACACCCCTGCCCCTGGCTGTCAGCGCGGCCAAGGGCAGGGGTGTCGTGCCTTACTTGAGGTAAATCCGCAGGTAGCGGACGTAGGAACCACCGGCGATGCCGGTCAGGGTCAGAAAGAACGCACCGCTCAGGAAGGCCACAGCAGCCCCATCGGTGGCTGCGGACAGCGCAGCTGGCACCGCGACGACGGCGCTCATCCGCACCGTGACATCGCAGACATGCAGTACACCGGTTTCGGCGCGGAAAACCCGAGGAATGCTAAATTCACGCGTCGTCGAGGGTAGAAACCCAGAACCCCGACGAAGTCGGTCGAACATTGATCCTCCGTGTCGATCGAAAACACACCCCCGGAGGAGTGGGCGCATTCCACTCTCCGGGGGCTCCCCAATCGGGGTGAGCTCGACGCTACAACGGGGGCCATCCCTTTCGCCATCGCTCGGCCGCTCCATGCAAACCGTCAACTTGCTTTAAATTTCACCAAGTTGGGCAGTGTTCGCTGCGCCCGCGTCTGCAAATCGGAAAATGGCAAAGAAATCTGATTGGGGTTTGATCGAACTCGCGGGCGCCGCGATCGCAGGCGATCACATTCTCGAATCTTTACGACTTCCACGGCAGACTCGCTGACGATGTGATTAGGGATACCGTAGGCAATCGCGGTCCGTACGAGCCCCTCGATCGGGTGAACTTGACGGCTCTAGGCACTCGTCTCGTGCAAAAACCCAGCCGCGCGCAGTCGGCTCGAAGCTCCTGCAGGCGAGAAGACCTGCAGAGCGTAGGTAGATGCATGAACCGGGCCGTGCGCCAGCTGCCTTGGGACGAAAGCTGCACGCGACACTGCTCGCGATGACCTCCCGGGAGAACGGGCGCGCTGTCCAGGCAATGCAGCTCAGGAGCGAGTGTCACAACGAGGCGGTGACGTGGCGGGGGAGGGTGCGTCTACTCCAGTCCACCAGTACCGGACCAAGACTCCAGGTGATGTCCTCCGAGCCCAGGTCATACGACCAAGACCCTGCCGCTCGCGCAGCAACCAGACGATCCAAAACGGCAGCCAGGTCATCCGGAGGGACAGCGCATACGCGCGCGAGCCGCTCGGCCTCCATGGCCCCTTGCATGCCATCGGGGGACAAATGCGTGGCCAAGGCCAGCCCAGCCAATTGCTCTGACGCCGACAGTTCACGCAACGCCGGAGAAGAGGTCAGGTGCAGCGCCGCGTGCGCGCCTTGGGCGCGGTCCGCCCGGCCCGGAACCTGTGTCAACACGGTTGCATCGAGCAACTGCACCCAGGTCCGACTGCGCACAGCCGGCAGGCGGGGGAGGGTAAGGGGCGTAAGCCATCCCGCCTCCTCCAACTCTCGCCACGGGCCAAGCTGCTGCGCCATGCGCATGGCACGCAGGAGGCCAACAGGAATCTGCAGTCGCCCTGAGCCGTTGGCCCGCAGCGCGCACTGGAGAGCAAGCAGCCGAGCACCGGCGCCGGCCTCGGGAGGCAAGGCGGCAGCCAGGTAGCTGAGCATCTCCCCAATACGGACTCTCGGCGACGGCGATCCATGGCTGCGCTGTTCGCGCCGCTTCACCTCACGTGGGCGGCGTCGTTCGACGACGGGGACGGCGGCCTCGGGCACCACGGCGCTGTGCGCAGTGGCCTGTGCGCACGCGATGCAGACATCGGCCAGCCGCCACAGACGCCCCCCACCGCTCCGCGTCAGAACCAGGGCGATCGGTCCGGTGCAGCCGCGGTGCCGCGGGTGCCAGCGGCAGCCACGTGCCTGGCACTGACACGTGCGCAGATAAGCGGGTAGGGCATCACGTTGCGCGTGACCGGCCAGGTGCTCCACCACCAAACGCTGCACCGTCGCTTCCCCCACGCGCAGTGGCTTACCTCCCGCAGGGCAATGCGGGCACGTCATTGCCGGGCCGTCGTGCTGCGAGCGCAGCTCGACGGTCCAGATGCGCCGCGTCAGTCGTCGGGTCGTGCACAGCCTCATGGACGCAGCCCTTTCTCTTCGTCCACGTCGATGGTTCCGCCAGCCCTGCCCGTGTGGGGGAGGGCTGGCGGAACGGTAGTGCAGACCTCTGCCCTTTCTCGCGCGGCCGCCACCTGCGGAAATAGGGCAGAGGTCTGCACTGACAGGGCAGGGTTCTGCACCGTCGGATGGTGGAGTGACGATCTTCCCGCCCGACCCGAACCTCACCGCCCTACGCCTAGAGCTGGGACGGCTGCGGGGCGAGCGCGGATGGACCTACGACGAACTCGCCCGCCGCACGGGCCTGGCTCGACGCACCCTCATCGAGATCGAACAAGGCCGCACCATCGGATCCCTCAAAACCTGGCACGCCCTCGCCCACGCACTCGACGTCAGCATCGACCACCTCCTCGGCGCCCTCTGCGATGGCCACACACCCCCCGGCGGAACCGCCGACTAACCTCCTCGGCCACCGGCGAAGGTTCACCCGAACCAGTCGGCGACAGCGAACACCTGAGCGCGACACCGAACACCTCTTCGTGGAGATTGGTCTGGGCGCGCGACATCACCGGAACGGTCGCCACGCCGCCGGCACAACGCCTGCCAGCGTCACGCCATGAGCTCCACCAGCCCCACCCGACGCCGATGGGACGGAAGCCCCCTCCGCCCCCACCACCCCCAACGCGCCCTCCGCGTCGACCCCCACAGCCCCACCCGGCTCCTACGCGCTGCCCAAACCAGCACCTGCCGCCACTGCGGCAACCACATCGACTGGTACACCCGCACCAACCAACAGACCATCAGCCTCCACCCCCACGAAGTCACCGCCTCCGCCGTCCCCGCGCAACACCGCTGGCACATCAGCTCCGGCATCGCACACCCCGCACACGACAGCACCCCCTGGTGCCGCATCCCCCACACCCCCCTCTGCCCCACCCACCCCACAAACGAGCCCCTCACCCCGAAGCTCACCGAACTACGCCGCCGCCTGGCCCTACGCACCCGCCACCTCATCGACACCGGCGCCTTCACCCCACAACCCACCCAACCCATCACCCCAACACAGCCAACCGCCTGCCGACCAGCCAGGCCGGTAGTGCAACTGCTCTACTGCCGCTACCTCGCCCCCACCCCCCTCGACAACATCCAGTGCGTCGCCCAGACCCGCCAACGCCGCCGATGCACCCACCATGTCCTCTCCCCACAAGCACCAGCGGGAACCTGGACACTCACACCCGCGACACCGCCCTGCGGGCAACTTGCCCTTCCCACATCACAGATGGCCATCTACAACCTCAACCACCTGCCCTCCCCAGAACAGCTGCGCTGGCGCGCCCAACGCTGCCCCCTCCACGCCGCCCCCTCACAGGCATCAGACCTGGCGCTGGCCGAATGGGAACTTTTCGACCCCCTCCTGCACCACACCCACATCCACACCCGCCTGCCTACGGCCACCCGACGCCGCCGTTCAGCAGCCAACCGATAGCACCACGTGAGCCCCCACGCCCGCACCCACCATCGACCAGACGGAACCCACGTGCTCAATCCCACCGACGAGCAAACCGCCGCCGCAGACCACTTCCACACTGGAGACCACCTGGTCCTCCAAGCTGGCGCCGGCACCGGCAAAACCACCACCCTGGCCCTCCTTGCCCACGCCACCAAACGCCGCGGCCGCTACCTCGCCTATAACCGCGCCATCGCCCAAGACGCCGCCACCCGCTTCCCTACCACCGTCACCTGCAAGACCGCCCACGCCATGGCCTACGCTGCCCTCGGCCACCGCTTCGCCCGCCGCCTGGGCGGCCCTCGCCAACCCAGCTGGCGCACCGGACAAGCCCTCGGCATCACCAAACCCCTGCGCATCGGCGACCACGACATCAGCACCCGCACCTTGTCGAACACCACCCTGCGCACCGTCACCCGCTTCTGCCACTCCGCCGACGACCACCTCAGCCGTCACCACGTGCCCCGCCTGCGCGGACTCGAAGACGACGCCCTCCACGCCCAGCTCGCCGAGACCGTCGTGCCCTTCGCCCGCAAGGCATGGGCCGACCTGCAACACCCCGATGACGGCGTGGTCCGCTTCGACCATGACCACTACCTCAAGATCTGGGCCCTCACGCACCCCCAGACCACCGCAGAATTCCTGCTCCTGGACGAGGCCCAGGACACCAACCCCGTCGTCGAGCAGATCTTCACCGCCCAACGCGACCACGCCCAGCTGGTAATGGTCGGCGACTCCGCCCAGGCCATCTACCACTGGCGCGGCGCCCGCGACGTCATGACCGGCTTCGAAGGCACCGCCCTGGCCCTGTCCCAGTCCTTCCGCTTCGGCCCCCGCCTGGCAGCTGAAGCGAACAGGTGGCTGGCCATCGCCGACGCTCCGATCCGCCTGAGCGGCACCGAGACGGTACCCACGCAAGTAGGGCCAGCGGACCGCGCGGATGCGGTGCTGTGCCGCACCAACGTCGGCGCCATGGCCACCGTCATGGACCTGCTGGCCACCGGAGTCCGAGTCGCCCTGGTCGGGGGAGGAGAAAGCCTGCAGGCCCTGGCGCTTGCCGCCCGCAATCTCAAGGAAGGCCGTCGCACCGCACACCCGGAACTTGTGCTGTTCACCTGCTGGGGCGAGGTGCAGGACTACGCCACCCACGACGCAGCCGGCCGCGACCTCCAGCCTCTGGTGGACCTCGTCGACACCCACGGCACTGACGCCCTCCTCACCGCTATCTCCCGCATCCTCCCCGAGGGCCAGGCCGAAGTGACCGTCTCCACCGCCCACAAGGCCAAAGGCCGAGAATGGCCCAGCGTCCGCATCGCCGACGACTTCACCCCACCCGAGGACAGTGAAGAGCACGGCGAGACCGGCCGGCCCCTTCCCGGCCCCATTGACGACGGCGAAGCACGCTTGGCCTACGTAGCCGTCACCCGCGCCCGCCACCACCTCGACTTGGGCGGATTGTCCTGGATCGAGGATCACCCGGACGGTCAGGCCGCCCCGTGACGCTCAGGCTGGGACCCATTTGCGCTAGCGTGTAGCGGTCACTATGCGCCGGAGCCTCGTTCGCGGAATGCACTGGGCACAGGAGAGCACTGGGAGTTGGCTGCAGGACCCAAGAAGCTGTAGACCGTGGCGTCCTACACCTGGCCCTGATCTGTGCTCTGGCGAGCGACTTGCCCTGAGCGGAGCGGAGTTACTGCTTCCCGAGAGCGTCCGCGTTCATGGGGCAGGGCGGACTACCCGGATGCTCAGCTGAGTTGCGGAACCGTGATGCGGCGGTCTGGTCAATCACCAGCAGGCGATGGCGATACGGATCTCACCGGTCAGCCTCTGCGACTCCCGGCAGTTCGCGGGCGAGGAAGAACAGCGCCGCGCTCTGGCCGACTACCTCAATGGCCGTGGCGCAGGGGCGGGACGACCTGGAGAGAGGAGAAGTACTGCTCTGAACTTCAGATGTACACGGTGGAGTTCGGGCCTGGCCGGCAGGCCAGGATCACAAGCGCTGCAGGATCTCGGGGCATAGCATTCCGGGGCGCTGGCACTGGAGTGATGCCGGGTGGCTGCATGACGCCAGGTCGGGACCCGAGCCAGCAGGACACGTGGCTGAAGTGGCAGCAGACCTGGCGAGCGGCGGCGCTCGTCCGGTCGATGTCGGCCAGCCTACGTGCCGCCATCTCCTTGAACCACGCCTGCTGCTCGGCCGCTTGGCTCTCCCGTTCCTCCGCCCGCCATAGAAAGGGGTCGCCTGCTGGCTCCAGCCCATCGGACAGCCGGCTGCGTGCCGGTGCGCCCTCCGTTGATGGTGCAGTTTCAGCGGTGGGTCGTGAGCAGTACGGGTATCACGACTGCGGCCGATGCGACTCCAGTGACTGCCAGTGTGATGCGGGCCGTACGCATGACGGGCCACCACGGCAGCAGCGCTGAGAGCAGTACGAGCACCGTTCCGGCGCCGTAGAGAACAGGTGCTGCGGTAAGCGGCACGGTCACGGTCACGGGGCAACGGTCGGGCCCGCACGAGTCGGTGTACATCATGCTGAAGCTGTAGAGGAAGAAGCCAACGAAAAAGAGCGGGACAAGCGCGGAAGCGCCGAGCAGCGGAGGCAGCCACCACTGCGGGTCGCGCTTCGACCTGCCCGAGTTTGCGTTCATGGCATGAAGCCAAACCGCTCTTCGAGGGATGACGCATCGGTACAGCTACTCATGCCACCGAGAGGGCGTACTCACGCGGTGCGTTGGCCATCGTTCCAGGCCGGTGTCCGCTTCGCTGATTCCTGTCCGCGGCTGGTCCGTGGACAACCGGCCGCCCACCGTGGATGACCCGGGGGCCGGCTGGGCGCCGACGGCGGTCGGGCGGGCATCCGGCAGCTGTTACGGCTATACGTGCGGTAAGGAAGCCTGTGGGTACGCGGTTCCCGGGTGACGGAATCTCCAGCGTCTTGCGCTGATGAGCACCAACACCGGTAGGTTGTGACTGTGCTCCTGTGCCCTCGACAGGCCGGGGTGGGTATCAGCCGCCGGGCAGGGGCTCGGGGTAGCGCTTGAGGACCTGGGCGGGGTGTTCTTCGTCGGTGAGCCAGAGCACTACGTGGTAGTGGTCCTCGCCTTCCAGTCCGTCTTCGGAGATGGCGTGCAGGTCGTGGGAGTAGACGCGCACGGCGTAGGTGCCGGGGGTGAGGGGGATGCGGGGGAGTTCGTCGTCGAAGTCCTGCATGGAGATCAGGAGACGTCCGGAGGGGAGCGTGAGGCTGGCCTGGGTGACGTGATCGGCCTGCTGAAGTTCCTTGTCGTCGTCGGCCGGGGGCGTGTGGCGCACGTCTACGGTGACGGGAACGTCGAAGGGGCGGCCGGCTCCGACCCCGACAACGCCGGGGGCGGTGTTGATCCAGTTCTCAGCCAGTGTGTCGAACCAGGCCGGTTCGGGTTCGCCCAGGCGTGCGTCGTCGTCCTGGATCAGCAGGGTGGAGTAATCGGCGAAGACCTCGAGTTCATGGTGGGAGAGCAGGTCGGGGTCGCTGGGGGGCGGGGTGGCAGTCATCTGGAAGTGGGCTCCGTCGGGCAGCGCGTGCAGGGTCTGGGCAAGGGGGCCGCGGATGCGCATGCACTGTGCGGCCTCTTTGACGGCAAGGTTGTCGTCCTCGTAAGTACCACCGAGGGTGAAGAAGCGCAGAGGGATCAGGCGCTGGTCGTGTGAGAGAGGGCCGTGGTGGTCCTGCCAACTGGTGGCGAAGGCGTGGGTGCCGTTCACGTCGGGGTCGGCCAGGAGCCACTGCGCCCACTGTTCCAGGCTGTCGCCGAGGATGGTGCTTTCGGCGGTTTCCGGGTCGAAGCGCACCACGTGTCCCTCGTTGTCGAGGGCGAACTGGGTACCGAAGAGGTCTTGAGCGAAGCACAGCAAACCATCGGCCAGGCCCTCGTAGGTGTGCTTCCAGGTCTGCGGATCGTTCCAGGTCTGCAGGTCCGGACCCAGGCCCTCGGTACCAGCCCGGAACACCTGCAGGCCGGCGTTGAAGGCGGTGAGGCCGTTGTGGCGCGTCAAGAGCGCAGCCAACTCACCGTAGGCCCCGTCGGAGCGGTCCAGTTCCACGGTGACGGGTGGCCCCAGGGGGTAGCGGGCTCGTGCGATGAACGTATCGAGGTACTGGGGATCGAAGGGCGTGGTCATGCAGTTATCACCGTCACGTGTTCGCCGTTGTCGAGGCCACTGAGCTGGTTCTTCATCGAGCTGCCGGCCCCACGGTTGTCGCTCCGATCTATGTACTTCACTGAGGCGCCGAAGCCGCCTTCTTTGAACATCGCCGGCGGGTACTCGTCGCGGTCTAGTTTCTCAGCGCCTCGTGTCGGTATCCCGCTCAAGGACGCCTTGCGATTGTCGCGGGCGCCGTCACGGTCGATCGTCAGATCCGCGGGCTGCTGTTGCTCGCGCCGTTCGTCTCCGCGCCAGGAGATTCCGGATTGGGCCTCGTCGACGTGCTGGGCGGTCTCGGGGTACTTCACCTTGTCGATGATGACGTAGTGCCCACGGCCGCCAACGTCTCTACCGCCACCGCCACCACCGTGGCTGCCGCCGTCCTCGATATCGGTCGCCTCGCGATCCGCCCTGTCTTCGACGTCTCTTCCCGCCTCCTCCGTGCGGTGTTCGACATCATCGCCGGCGCCTTCGGTAGAGGTTTCCACCTCTTCGCCTGTGGTTTCCAGGTCGCGTGAACCGTCGCGGAATCCCAGGCCCGACAGTACGGTTGCGCCGGCGTGCAGAGCTCCGCCTGCAATCTTTCCGCCGGCCTTGATCTCCTCTCCAAGCAACGTGCCGGCGCCCTGCAGGGCCATGTTCTCCACGTGCCCGGCTCCGCGCAGCGCACTGGCCGCACCGTGACGTATCCCGCCCGCGAGAGAGTCCAGCCCCGTTTCCACCGCATCGACGGCTTTGTCCCACAGTGTTGGTTTCGGTGGCGCCGCCTCCTGGGCCTTGGTCACCGCCCCGGCGCTGCGATTTCCCTCTGCCTGCACCTGGCCGCGGGCCCGGGCCAATAAGGACCGAGCCTGCTCCCGAGTTGCCTCGCCCGGGTCCGAGAACGGGGCAAGGGCAGAAGCTCCGCCCACGCCGTTCTGCTGTTGGGCTTGCTCGGCGGCTCGCTCGTAAGCCGCCTTCGCTTGTTGCGTCTGCCTCTCACCCTGCTCCCACAGCGCGATGGCTTCGCGCGCCTGCTCCTGCGCCCATGTCAGAGTGTTGCTGTAGGAGTTCAGGGCCTGCGCGGCGTCGTGGAAGGCGTCACCACAGGTGATCCAGCGTTTCGGTTCCTCATCGTAAAAATCGTGGAAGGCGTCCGCCGCTTTCCCTTTCCAGCCATCGTGGTCCAGGTTTCGCAGTCCCGAACCGACCCGGGACAAGGTCTGCCCGAACTGGGTCAGGAGGCGAGCCGTGGCCTGCACGGCCTTCACATCGCCTGGCACCAAGTCCTTCGGGTTCCGACTTTCCCCCAGCTCAGCCATGCACACCACCACGGGCGAGCTGGGTGATATGTGCCAGGTTTGCGGCGACCTGGTGGTCGACCTCCAGATAGGCGCCTGCTGTGTCGATCAAATTGCGCGAGAGCCCCCGACCGTCCTTCGTCAGGTTCTTCACCCCTACCTGCCACCGCTCGCAGAAGCCGGCCAGTGCTGCGCTCAGA
Source organism: Streptomyces lunalinharesii (assembly GCF_039532155.1). NCBI lineage: Bacteria > Bacillati > Actinomycetota > Actinomycetes > Kitasatosporales > Streptomycetaceae > Streptomyces > Streptomyces lunalinharesii. The sequence continues at coordinate 7,899 of NZ_BAAARK010000024.1, read as the reverse complement.
CCTTCATGCCCCACGGCATCCGCGTCACACTCGATGTCCTCGACACTGTGACTCTCCAACAGCGCCATCAGATCCGCCGCCCCCACCCCGGCGTTCTTGAGCGCCTCTATATCCACGGAGAACGACTCCGCCCCCACCCGCTGTCACTCCCTCAAATCGACTGCGCACACCAACACGCAGCGGCACCACCGCCCAGTTGCAGGGCCAAGGTATCCCGAGCCCATCGCTCGATCAGTGATGCCAAGCCTGCCAGCGCTGTAAAGGTGTCCTAAACGAGGGGAGGAGCCTGATACAGGACGAGTTGCCGCAACTCGCCTAGCTGCACCTCGTGTAGCCACTACCGCCCCCGGCGACGTTCTGGGTCCCGCAGCTACCGCCAGCAGGTCACCCTCGTGCCGAACCCGAGCTTACCGGGCGGCTGTTCCCACGGGATTCCGGTGTGGAGGACGAACAAGATGACGCGGCACAGCACCTTTCGGTCCTCCAGCACCTTCTTCTGGCTCAGCCGCCGCTGATGAAAACTGGGGACGAGGGCAGCAACGGCTCGATTCTCAACCACAACTCATCGTCAACCGGCCATGGTTGAGGGTTCCGCTTACCCATACCCAAGCAACCGACGCATCCGCCCGAAGGAAACAGCTGTCAGCGTTGCGTTAAGGAGCTATCAGGCCAAGACGAGAAGCGTTAACTTAACGCTGGCCGCTCGCGCGGAACGGACACTGTCGGTTTCTTGCTTGACCTCTATTCCCTCTGTTTGAGGCTGTCGATAACTCCCTCCAGTGCAACGAGGCGCTGCTCGTGCCATCGGAGCTTTTCTGCGCAATCCTCCGCCGCTTGAACGTGATAATTTCTGGTATCAATTGTTGTGCTCCCCGGGAGCATCATTTCGTGGAAGTTGAATGCGGAGCGGTATTTGTCGATGTAGCCCCGTAGGTCGTCGGCTTCGATTTGTAATTCGACGAAAGTCTCGCCGAAAGCTCCTTCCGCGTGAGTAGTTAGGGTTTCTGTACAAGAGCGAGAAATGCCAGGAGAGGAATTGCGGGCACCCGCGTCTTCTTGCGCATCTCTGAAGTTCGAGTGCTCGGATATCGAGAGAGGAAGGTTCTGGCCTTTCGTCATGGTGACATGGTACTTATCTTCGGCGATTTTGATTGTGTCGTAGTGGATCATTTCTATCCTGACGCTTGCGCTAGTTGGAATTTCGAAGGTGGAGTATCGAGGGTCCATGTGCATGGATCCAGTACCGTACGCGATGCTCGCGCCCCGCCTTTGATCGAAGGCAGGATTTGGGAAGGATGAAAGGATGAATGGTGAGCAGGCTGGCGATAAGTCAATACTTAAACCTTCAGCCCTTCGCGGAATTCGGCAAGATTCCGATGGATTCGAGGTCGAAGGATTGGCTTCTTTGGCCGGGGTTCGTCATTCCTGCGAAACATCAGTAGGAATAGGCGCATTTCCGGCGAACTCAGCGGTGCGCTCACGCACATAGTGACCCAGCCAGGCCCCAACTCGGCATGAAACAGTGGCTGCTCGTCACCGTCAGGATGGGTGTAGCCGGCGGGAACGCCCCTGTATAGACCCCGTGTACGCGGGTCAGTCAGGCAGCGCTCCTTCAGATGCAGCAGCGTCGGGTTATCCCGGTGCTGGGCTGCGGCAGCGCGAACTTGAGGTACTACCACTGGGGCCCAGGAGTTCTCCCAGTCCATCAGCACCTTGTTGCGGGCGTCATCGCTGAATAGTATCCACCATAAGCTATTTACTGGCACTCGCTGGTTTGGGAACATCCTTGCGAGAGGTTCGTTATATGCGAGGATGTTCCCGGCGTAATCGCAGACGTATGCCATGGATTTAAATCCCTCTACGACCTCCATCCAGAAGTGTAGTACTGGTGCTTGGGATTCCCTGGAAAGCAGAAAGGGTGGCTGTTCCCCTCGAGCGTATCCGTAAAATGAATTCCATTCTTGCTCGGTGAGCTTAAGAATGGTCGCAATGGAATAAAGGTACTCCGGAGATGGGTTGTCCAGGGCTCCTCGCTCCAGCTTCCCGTAGGTGCCGGGAGAGCGGTTGGTCAGCTGATCCATGTGTGCCTGAGAGAGGCCTGGCGACTTTCTACCCCTTGGGTCACCTCGAGTGATGTCGACACTTTCGGGGGTGATTAATGCCCTCCGCTCGCTGAGCATCTGGCGCATCGCTTCAGGATCCACAGTGCACTGCCTCCTCTCGACTGTACGCACTCCTGGACGGTTTTTATAGGGGCCGGATTTACCTGGAAAAGTGCGGCCTTGGAAAGCGTAGAACATTCCCCTAGCCTCGACCAGCAGTCAGTGAACATGAAGGTGGACAAAAGGGTGATTTTGAACATTCCTGCCACGATTTGTCGGTCCGTGCACAGGGCCGAGCTCAACACCGCACAGGAGGTCCGCACTGCGAGGGGAGGCGGTATCAGCGCGACTGCCGGGGGGCCAAGGGCCGGAAGACGGCGATCAAGCGCTTATACGGGAGATGACGCGGAGGGCCTGGTCTGATGCTCCCTGAGAACCAGCACAAGATCGATTGCCACCTCGGTCGGCTGCTGGCCGACCGAGACATGACCCTGGCTGAGCTTGCTGAACGTATTGGACTGACGGTCGCGAATCTCTCGGTCCTGAAGAACGACCGAGCCAAGGCCATCCGCTTCAACACCCTGAGTGCCGTCTGCCGCGAACTCCACTGCCAACCCGGAGATGTTCTGACCTTCGGTGTCCAGTGAGGTCTCTCAAGGCAGGGAGCACAGAACACGTGGGGCGGGAAGCCACACGGCGCGGGATGTGCGGGCCGAGTGCCCGGGAGGCGGTCATCAAACCGGCTTCTGCTCGCCAGCCGGTGTCCACACTCAAGCGTCAGCAGCACCTCTCGGAAACTTGCTCTCCGCGAGGTGTTCAGCCAAAATGCGCCACGCCTCGGCAGCCAGGTCGATGCTCGATGCCTGTTGGGCCTCGTCACCCAGTTGCCTGAGCCGCTCAACCCCCTCGCTTGCGCGACCATCGAGGATCGCCAGCTGACTTTGGAGGATGTTCAGCCGGATCTGGTCCCGGTAAGTCAGCAGCAGATCCCCTTCCTGACCCAGCTCCGCACACCTTGCTCGTGCGTCGCTGAACCTGCCCTCATGGAAGGCCAGATGAGCCTGGAGAGTGGTTAGCTCCTGCCGTAGCACCGTGGTACCGACGAGCGCCACGGGCGACGCTACCTGTTCGAGATAGTGGCGGGCGTTCTCGGTACGAGGCGGACGCGACTGGAGGTACAGTGACGCAGCGGCAAGTCGTAGCCGCACCCACAAAACCAGGTCGGTGCGGCTGCTGAGACTCTTCAAGGCTTCTTCCAAGCACTGCTCAGCGCCCACGTAGTCGCCTTGCCGAATGCGTACCGTTGCGGCGGCCCAGAGGGCCTCAGCTCGCAGAGTGTCGGACTGACCGTCTACCAGGGTGACCAACTCGTCGGCATGCCCGCTGGCATCGGGCAGTCGGCCAGCTTCAGCCTCCACAGAGACCAAGGCCAGCAATGCCGGCCCCAGGTCGTGCGTGGGCAACTTCGCTTCCCGGGCTGACTGATATGCCCGCATGGCCACCTTGATTGCCTTGGTGATCTCGCCAGAGGAGCGGAGGCACCGAGCGAGCTGGGTGCGTGCCCGGCACTGTAGCTCCGGAAGCTCCAACTCATCAGCGATGGTCACCAGTTCTTCGAGGCAGTCTTGTTCCTCGACGCGCTCGCCGTGCATGCGTCGGTACTGGGCGACTAGCCACAGCGCTTGCCACCGCAGCGATGGATCCTCGTTGTGCACGGTGCTGAGAACGGTGATGAGGTCCTCAATGGACTCTCTGCTACCGGCGGAGGCGGCGATGGTCAGTGCCTGCGCGAGGGAGTTCCGGGTTGGTTCGTCGAACACGGACCGATCTACGCCGAGGCGCTCGGCCATGTACTTGATGATCTTTTCCGTAGGCTGCCGGGCCCCGGACTCGAGACGGGACAGGTAACCGGTGGACATGCCGTCCCCCGCGAGGGCAGCCTGGGACAGGCCTCGCCCTGTCCTAAGTTCTTTGAGCCGACGGCCGAAGTGGGGCTGTTCCACCATGAAATTCCCAGCAGAGTTGTCCGGACGGGTGTACTTCTGCTGGCGGTCGCTCTGGTTCGCTAGGTGGCGATGTTGCGGCATCTCTCCCCAGCGGTCCGGAACGCCGCGGAGGCGAAGGACCCCGACTGATCCAGTGATCATTTGACTGGCAATCGCCAACGTTTTGACGATCGCCACAAGACTGAGTGTATGGCGCAGGAACACCTGTTGGCAATCACGTGCCACGAACTGTAGCGGGAAGCATTCTCTCGGCTTGACGCAGGAGCGCGATCGCTTGGCACATCGTTTGGCAATATGTTGCCAGGCGATGTGCCAAGCGATAGGTTTGCCGTTACCGAGGGTGCATCGCCCTCGGGTTCCACGTTTCGCCTGTGAGGATGATCATGCCAAAGCTCACGCGTTCCGCTTGCCTTGCCGCGCTTTGCGCTTTAGTGCTGGGAGTCTCCAGCAGCGTTCCCTCGCTGTCCATCGACTGGCCTGCCTCGATGGGTCACTCCCACGTGGCTGCCGGCAACGGCCCGGACATCGACTGGCCCGCGGCAGCTTAGGTGACGGTTGGCCCCGGCTGGGGCGAGCGAGGTGGGCGACGCGAAGGCGGCACGATTTGTCTCACGTTCTGCATGGGGCGGCCGCCATCGGTTCATGCCGACACTCGCTTCGGTGTCCAGGTTTCGAGCCTTGCCATCGTGCTGTGTTGACAGCGGGCCGTGGGTATGTCGCGACCGTTGTGATATTCCTGATGGCCATGCACGTGCGGCGTCCCTGGGGATGGTGGAGGAGGGCTGAACCTTATCCAGGTACGCGAGGGTCAGCCCCGCCGTTCATGCCCACTTGTCGGCCACGCCTGGGGTGGTCCTGCGGCGTGCCTTCGCTGAAGTCACCGCTCCCTCGCCCGTGTCCCGCAGTGGGGTGAGCTTTGGTGTTCAGCGGGCGCTATTGAGGCATCGCGGGGTTCGACCGGATGCTGGAGCACGGGCCGCATAGCCGTCAAGGACGCTCGCTGCGTTAGAAGGCGAGCCATCCTGACGCTAGGCAAAAGGTTGCCTCACCTGCATCTAAATTGGCAATGCTGCGCTCCGGCTGCCGCTGACCACCGACTTTGACCCCATCCCATCGGCCGTCGACGACCACAGCCGCCTAACGAGTTGGTGCGTGATAGCGGGTGAGGTGCCGCGCCTGGGCGGTGGCATGATCCGGGTGTGGCGATCATGGTCGATCGGGCGGTGCTGGTGCATCGGCTGTTCATTGGGATCTCTTGGCGTCATCTCGCCTGTCTGATCGAGGAGTTGGCGGCGCCGTGGGAGGCCGGCCTTGAAGGCCGTCGGCATGCTGTACGAGGCGGGGGCCGGCACCGGCTGGTGGCCATGCTGATCCACTTGCGGCACAACCTGCCGCACTCGGTTCTCGGGCTGCTGTTCGCGTCGACCGCTCCACCATTACCCGCGCGATTGGAGAGACACGTATGCTCCTGGCGAGGCGGGGGTGCGTGGTCCCCAACCGGCCCGGCCTGCGCCTTCGAACCCTTGCGGATGTGTTCGCCTACGCCCAGGCCGAAGGCGTCGAGCTGCGGCTGGATGCCACCGAGATCCAGGTCCGCCGGCCACCAGGTGGCCGCGGCGAGCGTTCGTGTCGGGCAAGAAGAAGCAGAACACCATGAAGGCCACCGTCATAGCGGACTGGCGGGGCCGCACATTATGGACCGATGCTCTGCGACCTGGGCGTATGCATGACGTCACAGCGGCCCGCAACGAAGGCATTGCCATCTGCTTCCAGCACTTCCCGACGTCGAGGTCCTCCTGGGCGACGGCTACCTGGGCCTGAGCCGCGACCACCCCGGCCAGGCCATCACCCCGCCGCGAAAGCCGCGCCCCGGGGCACTGCCCGGGAGAGTCGAACAGTGGGAACACGACCGACACGACCACTCGTCCGACCGCATCACCGTCGAACACGCCCTGGCAGATCACAAACGCTGGAAGCAACTGGCCCGCCGGACCACCGACGCGACCGCCTGCCCGACGCCTACTGAGCCATCGCCGGCCTCGTCTCCGACCGCACCGTCGCCGCCTCAAAACAGGCTACGACCAGGCCAGACAAGCCTCACCCACTATCCCGCACCAACTGGTAAGAGGGCGTTATGCGGCTTGATGGAAGGGGCAACTCGACTGGCCGGGGGGCCACTCCCACCAAGTCTGAGTCGGACTGTTCCCTCAACCGTGCCCGTAGATCCGCATGTAACAGTCAGAGGGCCCGGCTCAAAATCAGCCTCGGTAACGGGCACCAGCTCGCATAGGCCCTCCGTGAACGCCGTGCCTCGCGAGCAAGCGCCGGAATACTCGTGTGCCGGGTACGACACCCGGTGCTAGGTTTCCGAACATGGCAGTCTGCAGCAAGTTTCTCTGACGAGGTTCATCGCCGGACACGACACGCCGTTGACCCAGTGGCCCGGCGCCGGTTGCGCCTGCGCGTCGTCGCGTCGCTCGTTCGCCCGCGGGCGAACGAGCGACTGTGTCCTGAACCTCCGAGCTGGGAAATGAGCTCTGCCAGTGCCTGTTCAGCCTTCTTCCCGTACCGTGCTCGCCGATTGGTTCCGCGAGCACTCCACCACCCTGACCACCCTTGATCCGCAGCAGCCCCTCGAAGTGCTCCGGGAGATCGTCGGCGATGCGCGGATTGTCGCCGTCGGCGAAGGTGCCCTCCGTGGAGTTTGGCTTCAGCGAAGTCTTCCTGCTCGACCGCTGGCTGCAGGGCGAGGGAGACGGCAGTGATCTGGCGAAAGTGAGCCGGGCCGCCGCCGAGTGGGGCGCCGCAGATCTCATGCACTGGTTACGCGACCACAACCGCACCAGCGGGCACGCCTTGCGCTTCGCCGGCCTCGACCTCCCCGAGGCCGACGGAGCGTTCCGGCCTGCCCTGGAGCCGGTGGCCGTCTACCTACGCGAGGTCGAGCCCGACGCGCTCCCTCTCGTCGATGCGGTCTTGGAAATCAGTGATCGGTTCCTCAAGGGCTGTGGTCCCGGCGCTACGGCCGCGCCCGCGTGGGCCGGCCTGGAGACCGCCGAGCAGAACGAGCTGACCGTCACCCTGGCACGGCTCTTGCTGGGGCTGTGTGCCGTCCAACTGCTCTACGTCTCCCGTAGCAGCCAGACCCGCTTCGACATCGTCGAGCGCCAGGTGGAAGCGGCCTGCCACATCGACTACATGTTCCGGGCGGGGAACGCCCGGAAGTATCGAGGCCGCGCTTACTGACGCCGGATTCGCCGACCGGATCACCTTGACCGACCCGCGTCACACACCACGCGACGCCCAGGGAGCACCACTGCTCAACGGAATCCGTTTCCAGAGCTCCCATCTGAGCACCTCGGTCCCTGAGGCGTTCGATGCCGTGCTCGCCGTTCCGACGGTGACTCGGGACCGCACGGTGCGCCGAGCAAGTGGGGCCTTTGGACGGAGGCCCCACCTGCCTACGGCTCAAGGAAGCCGACTCGGTGCCGCCTGCACCGGATAGGGGATACGCAACGCGCGAGGGCAAAGCCAACCGGGATCGTCCAACTTCGCAGAGGAGGTGTTATATAGGAGTCTGTCGGACTTCAGTTGAAGTGGCTCTGGAGCGACCGGTGTCGGCTTGGCGTGGGTGAACAGCCCGGGTTCGGGTTCGGCAAGGATGCCTAGTGACCTGAGTCGGAGATTCGGTGGCAGTAGGCGGCGACTTTGTCGAGGATCTCGTCGGCTGTCTTCGTCCAGACGAATGGTTGTGGGTGGTCGTTCCAGTCGGCGAGCCAGGCTCGGATGTC
>NZ_BAAARK010000023.1:0-137596 GCF_039532155.1 Streptomyces lunalinharesii | reverse complement strand
CAGTGGCGACAGCCTCGCCAGCCCGACCGACATCATCGTGACGCCGCCGAACGAGACCCACAGCGTCGACCTGAAGTGGCCGGCGGACGCCCTGAAGCTGGGCGGCTCGTACGACGAGAGCATCCAGATCCACCCGGTCGGCATCGCCAACTGACCGTCACGAAGGGGCCGGCCCAGGCGCACAGACCGGCAGGGTCGGCCGGCTCATCGCCCTGGCGGTAATTGACGGAACGTCAGAGAGGTTCCGCAGCAACTTCCTTACGCGCTGCGGCAGGACCTCCACCGCCATCACGGTGACCTGCGGAAGACGATTCCGGCAGTCGGAGCAAGACGTGTGCATGCACTGCGACAGTGCGGGAAGGGCAGGGCGGTCATGACGGTCGAACAGGCGACCGGGTTCGGGTGCGGGGGCCAGCTTCGGCGACCGCGCGTCGAGGTGGTGCCCCCGTCCACCCCGCCCACCCCGTCCGTGTCGTACGCCGCAGCCGTCGAGCAGTACCTCACCGGCGCGGGGATCGCGACGTCTTCCGCGCGGATCTACCGGATCTCGCTGACGACGTGGGGTTGGATGCTGGCGGGCGAACCGGCTCCGACCGGTCCCGCCCGCAGGAGCGCGCAGCCGCCGGCCTTTGCGGTCGCCGCGATCGACGATCCGACGCTGCCCGACGTGCTGGCCGAACTGGCGGCGGCCCGGGCGGACGAGATGGACGCGCACACCGTCAACCGCGAGCTGTCGATCGCACGCAAGGCGATCGGCTGGTGGCAGCGGCAGGGCTGGGTCGAGCACGATCCGACGATCGGCATCGAGCGCCGGCCGTCGCCGCCCGACCGCACCAAGGCCCTGGCCGAGAGCCAGCTCGCCGCCCTGCGTCAACTGAACGTCTCCCTGCGGGAGAAGACGTTCTGGCGAATGCTCCACGAGTCGGCGGCGCGGGCCGACGAGGTGCTGTGCCTGAACGTCGAGGACCTGCACCCGGCGGACAGGCGCGGGAGGATCACCGTCAAGGCCGGGGCAACGGAGTGGATTCACTGGCAGTCCGGCACCGCCCAGCTCTTGCCCCGGCTGGTCGCCGGCCGGGGCCGCGGCCCGCTCTTCCTCACCGACCGCAAGGCGCCGGCCCGCACGCCGTCGGCCGATGCGTGCCCCGAGACGGGCCGGGCCCGCCTGTCCTACCGCCGGGCCGAGGAGATCTTCGAGCGGGCCACCCGACTGCTGGCCAACCCGCTCGCCTCGCCGGAGGACGTCGAGGACTTGGACGGCTGGACCCTGCACCGGCTCCGCCGCAGCGCCCTGACCCACGACGCCGAGGGCGGTGCGGCCACGCCGACGCCGCCGGCCCGCTCCCGCCGCGACTCCGCACGATCCCAGGAGCGTTGAGGAGGCGACCGGCGCCGACGCGGTCGCCCGGCCGGCGGCGGAGCGTGCCCCAGCCGCCCGCCGCCGGGGTCACGGCCCGCCACGGAAGCCCGTCACCGGGCCGGCTGGATCCGGTAACTCACCGCGGCATACGGGAAGTTGCCCTGCCCGAGCGTGCCCGTGCGGAAGTACAGGTCGCTCGCCTGGCCCGGGGCGCCGGTCACGCAGTCCTGGTTGAAGAAGACGTCCACGGCCTGGTTCGACGCGGCGTAGAAGGAGCGGGCCGGGGTGGTGAGTTCCTGGCACACCCCGACCTTGTCGAGGTCGAGCTGGACGGCGGTTCCGGTCCGGTCGGTGCCTGTGTAGAAGGTGACGCTGCCGAGCGGGGCGGCTTGTGCCTGGCCCGCCCCGGCCAGGCACAGGGCCGCCGCGACGGCGGCGACGACGGCTCTGCCCGCACGGTGGTGGTTCGTCTTCATGGGTGGTACCTCACTTCTCGTCACATGTCAGGAATGCAATGAAGGAAGCACGTGACCCCGGCGGCCAGGGGCAACCCGAGTCACTTTGCTTCATCGTTCAACGAAAAGGAAGGGGGAATCCAGTCATGGAGGCTCACCGAAGATCGGTGAGCGCGCAGAGGGGCTGCCGGACACGGAATCGTTCCGGTCCGGCAGCCCCTGCGAAAGGTGCGGATGCGGTCGGCAGCCGCGCTTCGCCGCTGCGGCGAAGTGCGTCAACTACCGCCCCGATGGCGTCAGTCGGTGACTTCGATCTTTCCGTTGGGGGAGGTCGTCGCGGCGGCGGGGGCCGCCTCGACGGTGGTGTTGGGTGCGGTGCCGCCACCCTTGCCCTCGGCCACCCGCTTCAGCATGCTCGCCAGGTCGACTCCGGCGACCGAGTCCAGGAGTTCCACGCCCTGCGCGACGTTGTTCGCGACCGTGCGCGGGAGTTGGCCCGCTCCGTCCGTCGAGATCACCGTCAGCTTGTCGATGGCGCCGAGCGGTTCGGACGCCTTGGCGACGACCTGGGGGAGCACCTCGACCAGCATCTGGAGGACGGCCGCGTCGCCGTAGCGGGCGAAGGCGTCGGCCTTCTTGTGCATGGCCTCGGCCTCTGCGGTGCCCTTCGATGCGAGCGCCGCCGCCTCCGCTTCGCCCTCCAGCCGGACGGCCTCGGCGAGCGCCGCGCGGTGCAGCTTCTCGCCCTCACCGGTGAGCCGGGCGCGTTCCGCGGTGGCCTCGGCCTCCTTGACCTGCGCGATCCGGCGGGCCTCGGCCTCCTGCTCGGCCTGGTACCGGGCGGCGTCGGCGGGCTTGCGGACCTTGGTGTCCAACTCCCGGTCGGTGAGCGCCGCCTGTCGCTCGGCGACCTTCTCCTGTTCGGAGAGCACCTCCTGCTGGCGTGCGGCCTCGGCGAGCGGGCCGGCCGCGTTCGCCTGGGCGGCCGCGGCCTCGGTCTCGACCCGGATCTCGGCCTGCTTGAGGTACAGCGTCCGCTCGGCGACCGCGATCTCCTCGGCGGCCTTCAGCCGCGCCTGCTCCGAAACCCGCTGGGCGTTGGCCTCCGCGATGTCCGCCTCCTGGCGGGCCCGTGCGGCCTCCGGCCGGCCCAGGTCCTCCAGGTAGGAGCCCTCGGTCGTGATGTCCTGGATCTGGAACGCGTCGAGGATCAGGCCCTGGCCCGACAGGCTGGCCTCCGCCTCCTCGGCGACCTGGCTGGCGAACGCGGCCCGGTCGCGGATGATGTCCTCGACCGACATCCGGCCGACGATCGCCCGCAGCGCGCCCGACAGCACCTCCTGGGTGAAGCCGACGATGCCGTCCTGCTGCTGGAGGAACCGCTGCGCCGCGGCCCGGATGGCGTCCTCGCCGCCGCCGACCTTGACGATCGCGACGCCGTCGAGGTTGGCCTTCACGCCGCGCAGGGTGACCGCGCCGCGCACCGCGACCGGCAGGTGCCGGCTGGAGAGGTCCAGGGAGAAGCGTTGCTGGACGAACGGGACGACGAAGACGCCGCCTCCGACGACGACCTTCTGGCCGCTGTTGTCGATGCTGATCCGGCCGGTCTGCGGGTCGGTGGACTTCTTGCCGCGACGGCCGGTGATGATGAACGCCTCGTTCGGTCCGGCGACCTTGTAGCGCGTGATCACCGCCAGGGCGAGCAACACGACGAGGACGACGGCGCCTACGACGGCGACGATGACTGAATTCATAACAAATCCCCCCTGCCTTCCTGGGGGTAGGCAGATCAAGATGATGGTTGGTGCGTTTCCGGTCCGACGGCGGGTGCGCCGGGACCGGGGGAGGGGCGGGGTCGGGCCCGCATCGGCGGTCGGGTCGGGCCCCGCCCCCGTTCAACGTTCGACGGGACGGACCGCCACCGAGGTGGACGTCAGCGATGCCTCGACCCAGATCTCGGCGCCCCGGGCCACCGGAGCGGCGCTGCGGGCGGCCAGCTTCACGGGGTGCCCGGCGAGGCGGACCAGCACCTCGCCGTACCCGTCGGCCGGGATCGCGGTCACCACCGACCCGGCGGTGCCCACCAGGTCCTCCCGGCGCGGTGCCGAGTCGGTCCGGTCGCGCATCAGCGCCCGGCTGAGCCTCCAGGTGGCGGCCCCGGCCGCGGTGCCCGCTGCCAGTCCGACGCCGACGGCCGCTGCGGCGCCGAGCCCGGTGCCGCCCGACACGATCGCGCCGGCGAACCCGAACATCGACAGGAAACCCGCGATGACCGGTAGTGACAGCAGGCCGTCGAGCCCGCCCAGCACGCCGCCGAAGAGGCCCTCCAGCAGCCCGTCGAAGATCAACGCGAGTGCGAGTACGGCGATCCCGCCGATGCCGAGACCAAGAAACCAGGCCATGCTCAGCCCTCCCGCACTCACTCATTCCGCCCGAACGGGAATGATCGTGACACGTGGTGCCGGGACCGCACATTGCCGCTTTCCGGCAATCTTTATGCGCTCTTGACGTGCAGCACCACCTGCGGATCTCCCCATACAGCCTTTTGTCATCCCGCTCTGGACATACCTCTTGACTCTGGTCAAAAGCGGAGGAAACTGGTTGTTAACCAGAAAGCCGGAGAGCCGCACCATCGACAAAGACGTTTGTTGATAAGAGACCCTTGACGTGGTTCTGGCTAGGCCCCCGGAAGCCCCGCGAACCGGAGCCTCGGCGACGACTGAGGTAGATGGTGGCGATGTGGACTCCCGGGGACTGTGGTGTCCGGAGCCGGTGAGTGGCCCCCTCCCGCCCAGCTGATGGGTTGGACGCAAGGGCAGGCCCGCCGGCTCGGATCATGCCCCGCCCCCGTTCCTCCTTCGTGTCCCCCGTTTCGTGTCACGTCCCCCGTGTCGCGCCTTGCTACCGGTCGCCGGCGCAGGACTCGTGGGTCTTGACCACGGTGAGGGTGATCGGTTGGTGCGAGAACGGCGTGCCGGCCTTCGGGTGCTGGTCGCAGACCTTCCAGCTGGCGGGCCACAGGACGTGGCGACTGGCGCCCCGGCCGTCCTTGAGCTGCACCTTGGTGTCGTAGTTGAGCTGGTGGTAGGCGGCGACCAGTCCCTTGCCGCTGAGGTGTGGCATGGTGCCGCCGTCGGCGCGTGCCGGACCGGTCGTGAAGAGGGCGGTGAGCGCGAGCCCCGCGATGACGACGAGTCGCGCGAGCGGCGTGAAGGGCGCGAGCGACGTGAGGGGCGGCGGGGGCGTGACGCGGGCGTGGGGTGGCCGGGGCGTGATGGGCGCTGTGTCGAGAATGAGTGAAGTGCCCGTGATGGCGGCTTTGTTCATGTCGGGAGAACGCGTTCCACGGGTGACTGGTCACGGCGGTGCGCCAGATGGCCGGCCGGTCGAGCGGCTGGTCGAGCGGCCGGGGGCGGGGCGGTTCGGTGGGGGTCGCCGTTAAGGCGGGTGGGGCTTGAACTAGGGTCGTTATCCCCTCGTGACGATGTGACTACAGCGATGTAGACATCTTCGGACGGTCTGACTAAGGTATGCCTTCGCTAACTGAGGTAAGGCATACCGGTGCGGTTGCGCGGGCCGGAGAGGACGACTATGTGGGACGACGCGTTTCCGAGCTTCTTGATCGGATTGAGGGAAGGGCTGGAAGCCGGACTCATCGTTTCGATCCTCGTTGCCACGCTCGTCCGGGCCGGGGCCAAGTCCCGTCTCCCGCAGGTGTGGACGGGCGTACTGGCCGCGATCGCGCTGGCCATGAGCTTCGGCGCGGTCCTGACGTTCACCGCCGCGTCGCTCTCGGCCACCGCACAGGAGGCGTTCGGCGGCACGCTGAGCATCATCGCGGTCGCGTTCGTCACCGCGATGGTGTTCTGGATGCGCCGCTCGGCCCGCAGCCTCTCCGGTGAGATCAAGGAGAAGGTCACCGGCGCGCTCGCCATGGGCTCGGGCATGTTGATCGTCACCTCCTTCCTGGCCGTGGGCCGCGAGGGGTTGGAGACCGCGCTGTTCCTGTGGACCACGGCGCGGGCGGCGGGCGAGTCCGTCGGGCCGATGGTCGGGGCCGGGGTCGGCCTGGTCATCGCGGCGGGGCTGTGTTGGGGCCTCTACCGCCGGGTGCTCAAGATCAACCTCACCAAGTTCTTCACCGCGACCGGCGTCGTGCTGATCGTCATCGCCGCCGGTGTCCTCGGGTACGGCCTGCGGGACCTCCAGGAAGGCGGGGTCCTGCCGGGCAAGGCCGCGTTCGCCTTCGACCTCAGCCAGAGCATCGACCCGAGCGCCTGGTACACCACCTTGGTGCAGGGCGTGTTCAACCTGATGCCGGCCATGACGTGGCTCCAGGTCATCGGGTACGCGGGGTACCTCGCCGTCGTGATGACGCTGTTCGTCCGGGGCGTGCGGACCGCCGCGAAGCCGGCCCCGAAGCCGGCCCCGGCGCCCGCGCCGCAGTCGGTCGGGGAGCAGACGCCCGTCGCGAAGGACGGTGCGGCCGAGGTCGCTTCGGCCGAGGAAGGGCCGGCCAAGGGGGAGACGGCGGACGGGGACGCGCCCGAGGCGCGGCCCACGTCGCAGCCCGAGGCCGAGCCCGCCACCGGATCCGCGTCCGAGTCCGGGACGGAGCCGGCGGGGCAGTCCGAGCCGACGTCGGAGCCTGCCGGTGCCGGGCGGAAGCGGCCGGCCTGGCTGCTGCCGGTCGCCGTGGTGGCCGTGCCGGCCGTCGTCGCGGGCGGGATCGTGGCCTTCGGCACGTCCAAGCCGGCCGGGGCGCCGACCATCGCGGTGTCCGAGAAGGAGTGCGGCAAGGGCTTCACCGCGCCCAAGCCGGGTCGGCAGACCTTCCAGATGCAGAACACCGGCGACAAGACGTCCGAGGTGTACCTCGTCGACCCCGCGATCAACGCGGTCTACGGCGAGATCGAGGGCCTGGCCCCCGGCACCACCCGCGACCTGGTCGCCACCATCGCCGGCGGCTCGTACGCCTGGCGTTGCGTGCCCACCGGCGGCAAGGCGGTCACCTCGGCCGCCGTGCGGGTCAGTGGCGGGAGCGGCGGCAAGGCCGTCGTGCCCGTCTCGGAGCAGGACCTCGCCGCGCCGCTGCGCGCCTACAAGCAGTACGTCGACCACGGCCTGGCCACGCTGACCGACCAGACCCAGAAGCTCAGCGACGACCTCGCCGGCGACGACCTGGACGCGGCCCGGACGGACTGGCTCACCGCGCACCGCACCTACTCCTCGCTGGGCGCCGCCTACGGCACGTTCGAGGACTTCGACAAGAAGATCAACGGGCGGGCCGACGGGCTGCCGGGCGGCGTGCACGACAAGGACTTCTCCGGCTTCCACCGGATCGAGTACGGGCTCTGGCACGGCGCGTCCGCGGCGGAGCTGAGCGGCCCGGCGCAGCAGCTGCACGGCGACGTGATGGGGCTGCGGAAGGCGTTCCCCACGCAGGGCTTCGACCCCGGCGACCTGCCGCTGCGGACCCACGAGATCCTGGAGAACACCCTCCAGTTCGAGCTGACCGGCGACACCGACGAGGGCAGCGGCAGCAACCTCGCCACCGCCGACGCCAACCTCGCCGGCACCCAGGAACTCCTGAACGTCCTGCGCCCGCTGATCGCCAAGCGCGAACCGCAGCTGCTGGCCTCCATCGAGAGCGACATCGCCCGGATGCAGAAGCTGCTCGACGACGCGCACCACGACGGAACGTGGACGCCGGTCGAGAAGCTCGACGCCACCGCCCGGCAGCGACTGAACGGCACCACCGGCCAGTTGTTGGAACACCTGGCGCCGGTGCCGGACCTGCTGGAGATCCGCAAGTCCGCCTGACCCGCCCCGAGGGCCGGGGCGCCCGGACGCCGGCCGGCATCCCACCGGACGCACCGAGCGCCCCGTCCCCCGCCCCACCCCCAGACACACCGCACCACACCATGCACGCTCCGAAGGGAACCCACGAGATGTCCGCCGAAACGCCCGGCCCGCAGGGCCGCTGTCCCGCCGACCGGCGCTCGTTCGTGAAGACCGCGCTGGGCGCCGGCGCGGCCGGTGCGGCGCTGGCCGGCGGCGGCTTCGCACTGAGCCAGAGCAACGCCGGCACGGCACGGGCCGCCGACACCGCCGACGCCGGGAAGGTGCCGTTCCACGGCGCCAACCAGGCGGGCATCCTCACCCCGCAGCCGGCCGCCGCCGCCTTCGTCTCGCTCAACGTCATCGCGGACAACCGCAAGGAACTCACCGACCTGCTGCGGACGATCACCGAGCGGGCCCGGTTCCTGACCGCCGGCGGCGCCCCGCAGGACCTCGGTGTCGGCGCCCCGCCCTCCGACAACGGCATCCTCGGCCCGGTCGTCCCGGCCGACGCGCTCACCGTCACCGTCGGCGTCGGCTCCTCGCTCTTCGACGACCGCTACGGCCTGGCCAAGGCCAAGCCGCGCAAGCTCGTCCCGATGCGGACCTTCCCCAACGACAACCTCCAGGCCGCCGAGTGCCACGGCGACCTCTCGTTGCAGATCTGCGCGGAGCGCCAGGACACCGTGCTGCACGCGCTGCGCGACATCGCCCGGCACACCCGCGGCGGCATGCAGATCAAGTGGCGCGTCGACGGCTTCCAGAACGCGCCCCGGCCCAGCGGCACCCAGCGCAACCTGCTCGGCTTCAAGGACGGGATAGCCAACCCGGACGTGAAGTCCGGGCGGGAGATGGAGCGCCTGGTGTGGGTCGGCGACGGCCACGGCGAGCCCGCCTGGGCGACCGGCGGCAGCTACCAGGTCATCCGGACCATCCGGATGCTGGTGGAGTTCTGGGACCGGGTCTCGCTGGCCGAGCAGGAGAAGATGTTCGGCCGGCGCAAGGACACCGGTGCCCCGCTGGACGGCGCGAACGAGTTCGACGTGCCCGCGTACCACAAGGACCCGCACGGCACCGCGATACCGCTGGACTCCCACATCCGGCTCGCCAACCCGCGGACCGCGAAGTCCGACGACACCCGCATCCTGCGCCGCGGCTACAACTACGACCGGGGCGTCGACAACGTCGGCAACCTGGACATGGGCCTGGTCTTCTGCTGCTACCAGCAGGACGTCCGCCGCCAGTTCGAGGCCACCCAGGAGCGGCTGATCGACGAGCCCCTGGTGGACTACATCTCGCCGACCGGCGGCGGCTACTTCTTCGCCCTGCCGGGCGTGCGGGACGCCTCCGACTGGCTCGGCCGGAGCATGCTGGCCGCCGCCTGAGGTCCCGCCGCCGACGTCCGCCGCCGACCCTCAGATCCGCAGGGTCAGCGGCGGATGCATGCCGTTGAGGTAGTGGTCGCCGATCGCGCGGAGGCTGTGTGCGGCCGAGCGTTGCGCGGTCAGGACGCGGGCGTTCCGCCAGAACCGGTCGAAGCCCGGGTCACCGGCGTCGGGGTCGGCGGTGGCCGTCAGTTCCAGGATGCGGGTGGTGATCTGGAGCGCTGACTGGCCGGTGACCGCCTCGGCCGCGGCGACCAGCACCGCGATGTCGGCGCGTTCGTTGACGCCCAGTTCCCGGCCCATCAGCAGGCCCCGCGCCAACGCCTCGGTGGCCGGCTCCACCACGGCCGCCGCAGTGTGCGCGGCGGCGACCAGTTCGCCGTACGCCAGCAGCAGGTAGGGGTCGCCGCCCGACTGTTCCGCGTACGGGGCGGGGAGGGCGTCCCCGGCCTGCCACGTGCGCGGGGCGGCGCGGCTGAGGTCGCGGGCCTCGGCAAGCACCCCCTCGGCGATGCCCAGCGCGACGTGCACGAGGGCCAGTCGCAGGGCGAGCGGGGCCAGTGTGGCGTACGCCGTCACGTGCTGTTCGTCGTGCGGGGAGGTGCCGAGGAGCTGCTCGGCCGCCACCGGGACCGCGTCGAACGTGATGCTGCCGGCGCCGGCGAGGCGTTGTCCCAGGCGGTCGTGGGCCGGGTCGGTGGTGATGCCCGGGTGGGCCGGGTCGACGAGGGCGATCAGCCAGTCACCGGTCTCGGTGCAGGCGGCACCGACGACCAGCCGGTCGGCGACGGCGACGCCGGCGGCGAACGACCGGCGGCCGCTCAGGACGTAGCCGGAGCCGTGCGGGGCGAGGGTGAGGTCGGGGCGGGCTTCCGCGGCGGGCGGTTCGGCGTCGGCCGCCGGGTTGCCGACGTCGCCGGCCAGCAGCCACTGCTCCTCCGCCACCCGGCGTTCGAGGGTGTCGGCCTGGTGGGCGGTGCCGAAGAACCGGGCGCTCCAGGTGAGGGCGTAGTGGCGGGCGAGGAGTTCGCCGATCGAGCTGTCGGCGGCGGCGATCTCACGGATGACCGCACAGGCGGTGCGCCAGTCGCTGCCGCCGCGGAGCGGGCCCGGCGGAGTCAGCAGGGCCGGCAGACCGGCCTCGCGCAGTCGGGCCAGCTCGTCGAACGGCGGCTTCCCGGCCCGGTCGCGGACCAGTGCGTCGACGGCGAGGTCGTCGGCGACCTCCCGGGTGACGCGCGGCCAGATCGCGTCCTCCGCCGGCGGGGCGGCGGGCGGGGCGGCGGGGCGTACTGCGGACCTCTTCGGCATGGCGCCGTTCACCGTCCTCGTCGGCTGGAGCCGGGGCGTGGCCGTCCCGGTCGGGCTTGCCCGGCATTGCTTTCCTAGTTTTCCCACTGGATTGGTAGGGAATACGGGCATGATGCTGCCGAACTTTCGTTCCGGGCAAGGGGCGTTCAAGGGGTGGACGGATCGGGGTCGCATTTCGGACGCCGCGAGTAGCGCCGCGGGTCGCGGGGCCGCCGATCGACCGGGCGCACGGCCCTCCGTTAGGCGGTCGTGCCGGTCACGGACCCCGTGCGCTACGGATTCGTCCAGGAGGCCGGATCGCGGGTCAACGCCAGTACCTCGCCCGGGAGTTCCGCCGACGCCACGTCGGCCAGCGAGACGCCGTCGAGGATCTGCCGGACGTTGGCCCGCAGGGCGATCCACAGCGGGAGCAACGACTCGGCGGGCCCGCTGTACGACAACTCCGGTGGCCGCACGCCGCGCACCGACACCAGCGGCCCGTCCACGACCCGGATCACGTCGGCGATGCTGATCTCCTCCGGGGCCTTGGCCAGGCGGTACCCGCCCTTGCCGCCGCGCTGACTGAGGACCAGCCCGCCGCGCCGCATGTCGTTCAGGATGCCTTCGAGGAACTTGTGTGGGATGTCTTGGGCGTCGGCGATGGCCTCCGCCTTGAGCGGGCCCCCGTCCCGGGCGTGCGCGAGTTGCAGTGCGGCGCGCACCGCGTAGTCCGCTCTGGCTGAAATCCGCATGCCGGCATTATCCCCGAGCGGACCGGGCCGGGCGCGGGGCGGCCACCCCACCACGACCCGGCACGCCCCGGCACCACGCACCGCCAGGCACCCCACCACCTCCAACGGACCGGCGCACCACCCTTGACGCAGCCCGGCGCCCCCTCGACACTCAAGGACGGGAACCCTAGTGAACGGGTGGGAAACCATGGGGCACGCAGAGCGGGACGGCGACCGCGCGGGACGCGCGGACCGGCTGCTTTTCCTCCTCACCTCCCGCCGTCACATCGATCTGCTGCGCGTCTGCAGCGCGGCGTAGTCCCCCCACGAGGCGCCGGCGGACCGGTTCCCCTGACGCCGCGCCACCCGCCGGGCCCCGGCCCTGCCCGGCAGCACCGTGCGTCCGCCCGTCCGGGCCCGCCCGTGCGCCGCCAGGTGCCCGCCCGCACGTCCACGCACCGGACCTCGCACCCAGGGACACGTATGACCACCACCTTTGCCGCAGCCGCCGCCGACCCGGCCTTCCGGGGCCGGATCGGCTCCGACGCGCGCAGCGGCCACTACCCTGTACCGCACCGCTACCGGCTCCACCTCTCCCCGTCCTGCCCGCACTGTCTGGGCATCGCCATCACCCACGGCCTGCTCGACCTCGGCGACACCCTCCCCGTGACGCACCTCCCCGCCGTCCCCGACGCCCCGGACTGCGGCTACGCCGCGCTCCGCCCCCTCTACGAGGCCAGCGCCCACCAATACCGCGGACCGGCCGCGGCCCCGGTGCTCAGCGACGACTGGACCGGACGGATCGTCAGCACCCACGCCCCCGACATCCTCCACGACCTGGCCGCGCGGTTCGCCGGCCCCGGCCCCGACCTGTACCCGGCGTCCGCCCGGGACGCCATCGACGCGCTGGTGCACCGCTGCGAGCAGGACATCAACCAGGCCGCCCAGCAGGCCGGCCGCCTCGGCAGCGACCACCCCGGCTACGCCTCCGCCCTGGACACCCTGCTCGGCGCGCTCGCCGCACTGGAGCAGCAGCTCGCCGACCGCCCCTACCTCCTGGGCCCCGAACTGACCGTGGCCGACGTACAGTTGTGGGTGACCCTGGTCCAACTCGACACCGTCCACCGCTGGCACCTCGACGCCGCGGCGGTGCAGCGCATCGCCGGCCACCGCCACCTGTGGTCCTACGCCCGTAGCCTGGCCGCCCGACCTGCCTTCGCCCGTTCCCTCGACCTGGACGCCATCGCCCGCCGCCACCACGCCCGTTGCCGGGGTCGGGAGGCCGCCGGCGCGGCCGTCCAGATCGTGGACTGGACCACGGCCCCCGCCCCCGACCAGCACGTCACGCCGGCGCCGCGCTGACTCCCCACCGGCTCACGTCGCCACCCGTAGCGGCAGCGACTTCAGCCCGTTGATGAAGTTCGACACCAGCCGCGGTGGCGGTCCGGCGACCGCCACCGCGGGCAGCAGCGCGCAGGTCTCCTCGTAGAGCACCCGCAGCTGCAACCGGGCCAGGTGCGCGCCCAGGCAGACGTGCGGCCCGTCCCCGAACGAGACGTGCGGGTTCGGGGCGCGGCCCAGGTCCAGCCAGCCAGGTTCGGCGAAGACCCGTTCGTCGTGGTTGGCCGAGGCGTGGAAGACTACGACCTTGTCGCCGGCGCGGATCCGCCGGCCGGCCAGCTCCGTGTCGACCGCGGCGGTGCGGCGGAAGCTGAGCACCGGCGGGTGCCAGCGCAGCAGTTCCTCCACGGCCGGGCCCATCGGCACCGCGCCGGTGCGCAGCGCCGCGTAGGCGTCCGGATGTCCGGCGAGGGCCAACAGTCCACCCGGCGCGGCGCTCCGCACGGTGTCGTTGCCCGCGACGGTCAGCAGGAAGAAGAACATCTCCAGCTCCGGAACGGCCAGTTCGCGGTCGGCGGCCAGCACCGTCATCACGTCGTCGCCCGGGTGCCGCCGCTTGTGCGCGGCCAGTTCGCGGGCGAACGCGAACATGTCCCGGAGCATCGCGGGGGAGCGCGGATCGACGGGCCGGCCGCTCGCCCCGGTCACCGCCGGGCCGGCCTCGTCCGGGTCCTGATAGCCGATGACCCGCCGGGTCCAGTCCAACAGCAGACCGCGTTCGGCGGGCGGCACGCCCAACAGGTCGGCGAGGTTGCGCAACGCGTAGTCGTCGGTGACGGTCCCGACCAGGTCGCACACCCCGTCGGCGGCCCGCGCCGCGTCCACCGCCGCGGCCAGCAGGGTGCGGGCCCGGTCCCGTACGGCGTGCTCGAAGCGGTCCACCCGGCGCGGGGTGAAGGCCCGGCTGACCAGGCGCCGCAGCCGGTTGTGCGCCGGAGGGTCCTGATTGAGCATCATGCGCCGGATGAACGGCAGGTCGGCGGGGTCGGGGTCGCGGATCTGGGTGGCGCCCAGTCGGGACGAGAAGGTCCGCGCGTCCTTCAGCACCCGGACCACGTCCCGGTGCCGGGTCACCGCCCAGAACCCGGGGCCGGCCGGCCAACCCAGCACCTCCGGCTCGTCCTGCCAGGCCACCGGATGGTGGTCGCGGAGCAGCCGGTAGGCGTCGTGCGGCAGCCCGGCGGCGTAACGGCGCGGATCGAAGACGTCGGGAACGTCCGGGGAGGGGACCGGCTCCGGGCCGGGTACCGACCGGGCCCCGCCGGCGCTGCCGGTCACCCGGCCACCGGTCCGCCGTCGCCCGACCGTCCGGCGCACCACCCGTGCACCGCGCCGACCTCGTACGCACCCCCACCGTGCAGGGTGTGCGGCAGGACGAAGGAAGCCACGCGCTCTCCCGTTGTGTTCCGGGCCGGGCACCGCCGGCGGACGGACGACCACAACCACCCTGTCCCCGCCCGCACCACCCCGCAAGAGTGCCCCGCCCACCGGCGCTTTGGCATGATGCCCCGTCACTCGGATCGAGACAGGGGAGAACTACGTGATCGGAGCAGCCATCAGCGCATTACCGGGACTCCTGCCGGCGTTCCTCGTCCTCGCCGCGGTCCTGGGGGCGGCCGCCACTGCGGTGGCCAAGGGGAGGGGTGCCCCGGTCGCGTTGTCCGTGCTGTGTGCGGTCGCGGTCGCAGGCGTGCTCGTCGTCACGCTGCTGCCGGGGCACGGCGGATCGGGGCCGGGCGGGTCCTGCGACGTGGGCCTGCCCGGATGGGCCTTCCTGGACTCGGAGTCGGCACGCCTGAACGTCGCGCTGTTCGTCCCGCCGAGCTTCCTCGCGGTGCTGCTCTTCCGCCGACCGGTCGCCGTCCTGGCCGGGTGCCTGCTCCTCGCCGGCGGCATCGAACTCCTCCAGGGGACGACCGAACTCGGCCGCGCGTGCAGCTACGACGACCTCAAGGCGAACGCCCTCGGCGGGTGCCTCGGCGTCCTCCTCGGCGCGGTCGGCCTGTGGGCCGCCCGGCGTCGCTGCCCGCTGACCCGCCGGGACGCCCTGCGCGGTGCCGCTGCGGCCGCGCTCGGCGGAGCACTGCTGGTGGGGGCGTTCGCAATGGCCGTCGAACCGGTCGACGGGGAGGCGCGGGCGCAGCAAGGGCGCGTCGAGTGGGGAGGCCAGGAGAACTGGCTCGACGGGGTCGCCGCTGACCTGTTCGGTGGCGGCGACTCGGCCATGACGGTGCTGCGGAAGCGGCTGCCCGGCGGTGGTTGGCGGCTGACCGTGGAGGTGCAGAGCCACGGCTCGTTCGTCGTCCGCTGGCCGGAACGCCGGCTCGAACGCTTCGCCTGGCCGGCGGGGGACGGCGCTGCCGACGACACCGGTGCGTTGCCCGCCGGTCGGGTCCGTGCCGTCGGCGACCGGTTCGTGCGGAAGTGGTTCCCGCAGGTGGCGGACGCCGCCGAGGTTAAGTCCCGGCCGTCACCGGACGAACGGCGCGGTCACGTGCTGCGCTACCGGCACACCGCACCGGACACCGCGGGGCCCGGGGCGCTGGAGGTGCGGGTGTCGCCCACCGGCCGGGTGGTGGAGCTGATCACGCGCGGCGTTCCGGAGCCGGAGCCGGAGCTGAAGCTGAGTCCGGTCTGAGGGCCGGTGGCTGGGAGCATTTGCAGAACTCTCTCGAATGGGGATGGGAGAAACCCTTTCGCCTCTTACATGCCAAATGAAAGACGAATGGATGCCCAAGCCAGCGCCAGAATGCGGCTAAGGTGGGGTAGGTTTGAGCCATGAGTGAGGGTCAGCTCGACAGTGTTGAGGCTTTGCTGGAAGAGGCGCGGCTGATGGCGCGCATGCCGGAGCCCGCGGAACGATTGCGGCTGCGCGAGGCGGCGGGGTTGTCGCGGGCCCAGGTGGCGACCGCCGTCGGCGTGGGCCGGCAGACCGTTGCCAACTGGGAGTCCGGCGAGACGGACCCGCAGCCGCCCGGGCGCGTCAAGTACCTGCGCCTGTTGGAGGGGCTCGCCCAGATCCACCCGGCGCCGGCCCAGTCAGCGGCCCAGTCAGCGGTGCGGGCTCCGGAGCCCGGGGGCGTGGCGCAGCCCGCGCCCGGTGCCGCGGCCGCGCCGGACTTCGCGGCGCAGACCGCCTGGCGGCCGGACGGCCTGGCCGTTCAGGGCGAGCCCGGTCCGTGCGTCCGCTGTGGTGTGCTGACGCCCTTCCGGTCCACCGACGGCCGCCCGCTGCACGCCGGTGCCATGTGTCAGCCCCCGGCCGTCAGTTCGCAGGTCAGTGCCCCCGTGTCGGCCGCCGTCCCGCCCCAGGCGGCCGTCGCCCCGGCTCCGGTCGCGAGCCCCCCGGCCGCGCCGGCGCCGTCGCCGACCCCCGCGCGGGTGCCGTCGCGGCCGCAGCGTCGGGCGCAGTCCTCCGCTCGTGCGCAGGCCGAGACCAACACCCTGATCGCCGGTGCGGTGCATGAGGAGTTGGCGCGTGCGGAGGGTGATGCGGATGTGGCGTTGCAGGCGTTGGTGAAGCGGGCGATTCCGGATGTGATGCGGTTGTTCGAGGAGACCCGGGCGACGGCGCGGTACCAGTACACGGCGTATCCGTCGCTGCCGGACATCTTGCACAAGCCCTCGAAGCGGGAGCCGGACCAGATCTGGGAGGCCCGCCCCAACTTCCACCACCCCCACTACTCCCTCAAGGCCCCCGGCGACGTCCACGTCACCGCCCTGGACGCCAACGCCGCGTACCTCTCCGCCCTCAAGTGCTGGTTGCCGATCGGCAAGTTGGAGCACCACGCGGGGGACGACGGCGTCGACGCGAAGCGTGCCGGCGTCCACCTGATCACCCCGGCCCCGTGGCTCCACCCCCACCTGCCCGACCCGCTCGGGGACCGCGAGGAGCCCGGCGCGCTGTGGATCACCGACGCCACCTTGCGCCTGCTGCTGCGCCTGTCGGGCCCGAAGTACGCCCTGATCGAGGCGCCGACGGTGCACGAGTCGTGGACGTCGGGTGCGACGGAGAACTTCCTCGACGCCCTGCGCAAGGTCCTGGCCGCCGCACGGGAGGATGCCCTGGCGCAGGACGACTCGATCACCGAGGGGTACGTCAAGGCGATGTACTCGAAGTTCATCTCGACGATGGGGGAGTCGATCCACAACCGTGAGATTCAACGTCCGGACTGGATGCACATCATTCACAGTCAGGCGTACGCCAACCTGTGGGGCAAGGCGTACAAGGCGCATCAGGCGGGCCTGGAGGTGATCGCGATGATGGGTACCGACGAACTCCATCTCGCCGGCGATTGGCGGCAGGTCTTCACCGAGGGGCGTGGCCTGGCCCAGATGAAGGTCAAGCACGGCGACGCCAAGGCCTCCGGTGAGTACACCGTTGGCCGGGTGGTCCGCTGATGGCGCTGGATTCGCGGTGGCGCAGGATCGGCCACTACGGCGCCCGGGCCCTGCCCGGCTGGGTCTGCACCGCCGAGGGCATCGACCGCATGGTGACCGGCATCGAATCCCCGGTCACCTCCGAGCGCGGCCTGTCCGCCCGCCTGCGCTACCTGACGGCGTCCGACGCCGGCTACGAGGCGATGGACCGCGCCGGTATTCACGTCCGCCCCCGCACCCTCATGGCGTGGTTGGCCGAGGAACGCACTCCGAGCAAGGCGAATCTCGCGCGCCTGGACGTGGCGTACTGGGACCTGCGGCGCCGCAACGTGGTCGCCGACCTGAAGCGTCGCCTCGTCAACAGCGGTCGCGGCACCCGCGTGGAGATCGACCCCGCCGACCAGTCGCAGGTGGATCCGCGTCACCGGCGCGACGTGGAGACGCGTTCGATCAACGTCCGCGGGCTGATCTGGGACCGGGCCGTGGATGCGTGGATCGCGCACGACGCCCGGGAACTCGAAGCGATCTGGGACGAGATCATCCAAGGCGGCCTCGGCACCGACTGGGACGCCTACACCTACGTCTCCTCCGTCGGCTGGGCCGCCTGACACGCCACGCGGGCCCGGAGTCCTCGCACGCACCGCGAGCGTTGCATCGCCGCGGTCGACTCCGGGCCTTCGCGCGTCCGCCAGCCCGTCCCGTCCGCGTGCCCGTCTCGTCTCCGTGCCCGTCCCGTCTCCGTGCTCGACGTCCGGCGTCGGGTGTTGGGCGTCAGGCGTCGGGTGTCAGCAGCTCGTCCAGTTCGGCGGCGAACAGGAGGGCGGGGTCGAGGTCCATTCCGGCGAAGTGCCCGGCGAGTTCCAGGGACAGGGCGCCGTGCAGTCGGGTCCAGAAGGCCAGTGCCTGGCGGAGGGCGGCGGGGGAGGCGGGGTGACCCTCGGCCCAGTCCCGGTGTCCTTGCAGGTGGGTGGTGAACGGCGTTGCCTGGCCGTCCGCGGTGAGTGCCGCACAGGCGTCGAGCAGGGTGCCCATGATCTCGGCGGAGATCTCGGTGATGTCGTCGGGCGCGTGGTAGCCGGGCACGGGCGTGCCGTAGACGAGGAAGTACCGCTGGGGGTCCGCCAGGGCCCAGTCGCGCAGTGCGTGCGCCAACCCGGCCAGGTCGGCGCCGGCCGCGGACGCCGTGCGGAAGGTTTCGGCGAGGCTGCGGTACGCGTCCCGGATGAGTGCGGTGATCAGCTCGTCGCGGCTGGCGAAGTAGCGGTAGAGCGCCGGGCCGCTCATCCCCATCTGTTTGGCGACGGCGTTGAGGGAGAGTGCCGGCACCCCCGCCAGGGCGATCTGTTCCCAGGCACGTTCCTTGATCTCCGCGCGCACCTGACTGCGGTAGCGCTCCCGAGGGGTCTGCGCGTCCGTCTTCCCCACGGCCCGCCGCCTTTCCGCGTCACTCGGCTACGTATTCAAGCTTCCGTTAGAAGCTATCACGCAACCTCTTGACCGGCCGGTCCGGCGTTCGTTATAACTTCTAACGAACGCATAAGCCTCTAGCTGTGTGGGGCATGCGGCGGCGGGCGCGGCACGAGCCGGCACCCGCACGCCCGACGCGCCACGCCCACCCGTCAACAAGCAAAGGGGAACGCCATGTTCGACAGTCGTCACACCCGTGTCCGCGCCGCCCTGTCCACCGTCCCGCTCGTCGTCGGCCTCCTCGGCACCGCCGCCGTCGCACCCGCCGCGGCCGGCCCCCGCCACCCCGCTGCCTCCCTGACCTGCCGCGGGAAGGGCGTCGACCCCGACGCGCGAGTTCGCTACAGGACCGAGACACTGATCCACGCGCCCCTGCGCACCATCTGGAAGGTGCAGACCGACGTGGCGCGTTGGCCGTCCTGGCAGGCGTCCGTCGCGACCGCGGAGCGCCTCGACCACGGCCCGTTCCGCTCGGGCTCGGCGTTCCGCTGGACGATGCCGGTGCCCCCCAACCCCTCGACCCCCGCCACCCGCCTGGAGATCACCTCCACCGTCGAGCAGCTCAAGCGCAACTCCTGCATCCGCTGGACCGGCCCGGCAATCGGGGAAGGGCTGCACATCGACGGCGTCCACGTGTGGAACTTCACCCAGGTCAAGGGCGGCGTCCGGGTGAGCACCGAGGAGACCCACACCGGCGCCCAGGTCGACGCGGACGTGCCCGCCGCCACCGCCCTCCTGCGCCAGGGCCTCGACGCGTGGCTGGGCGAGCTGAAGGCCACCGCGGAAGGGCGAACCCACCACCGGCCGCGCTGAGTCACGACGCCCCGGACCTGCGCCACCGCACCGGTGCAAGTCGGTGGAAGTCCGGGCATCGACGTGACTGCGGACCGGAGGGCCTCTGATCCATTCGTGACGGACTTATGACATTTGTCGGCCCGGTGGAAGGGGAGGAATGGAGGTGACCAGGGTCCGGCGGATCACCCGTCAACCGCCGAGCAACAGTGGAGAGTTCATGATGCGTACCAGTGGGAAGATCGTCGTCACCGCTGCCGCCGTCGCGCTGGTGGGCGCGGTGGGCGTGGGCGGGGGAGTGGCGCAGGCTTCGTCCCCGACGGCCCTCGCGGCCGGCAAGGAGAGGCCCTCCGCCTGCCGTCCCGCCAACCACACCGCCAAAATCACCGCGGCTCCCGCCACGTCCGGGCACCACCACTACCGCGTCACGCTCACCGCGGCACCGGGCTACGACCCGTGCCGGCTGGCCGGTTCGCCGATCGACGTGCGCTTCTACCACCACGGTGTCCTCAAGGGCGTCACTGCCGGCCACTACGGTCCGCAGGGCACGGTGGTGACCTTCGGCCCGGGACACCCGGTGCACTTCGACATCCAGGTGCCCAACAGCGCCGGCGGCGTCCCCGCCGACGAGGCGACATTCACGCTGAAGGCCCCCGGCGGCGTGATCCCCGGTGAGTCCAGCGCCAACGGCCGGCTCACCGTCGACGCCGGCACCGTCATCGGCCCGGTCCGCCCCGGCGCGTAGCCCCCCGGCACGCCGGGCGACGTCCTGCACGGCACCGAGCTGACCTCCCCCGTACCCGGACCCGGCATCCTTGGGCCTGGGTCTGGCGCGGGGGAGGAGAGGGGGCGGGGCTCGCGGGTGGGGTTCGCTCGTCGCCGCTTCCGGTCCTTCGTCCGGCGGTCGCGCGCACCGTGGCCGGTGGTCTGCTCCCGGGGGGTCGGGCATTTCCGGCAGACTGCTGCGATGGACGTCTACGCATCCCTCGCCGACATGGTCGGGAACACCCCGCTGGTACGCCTCAACCGCATCACCGCGGGCCTTTCCGTGCCGGTTTACGCGAAGTTGGAGTACGTCAACCCGGGCGGGAGCGTCAAGGACCGCATCGCCCTGTCCATGGTGCGGGCCGCCGAGGACGCCGGACTGCTGCGGCCGGGCGGCACCATCGTGGAGACGACCTCGGGCAACACCGGGGTGGGCCTGGCCATGGTGGCGGCGCAGCGCGGCTACCGCTGCGTGTTCACCCTGCCGGAGAAGAGCAGCGCCGAGAAGGTGGCGGTGTTGCGCGCCTACGGTGCCGAGGTGGTGGTCTGCCCCGGTGACGTGCCGCGCGAGCACCCCGACCACCCCAGGGCGGCGGCGGAGCGGATCGCCCGGACCACGCCCGGTGCGTGGTTGGCCGACCAGTACAACAATCCCGCCAACCCGCGCGCGCATCGCGGCAGTACCGGCCCGGAGCTGTGGCGGCAGACGGAGGGACGGATCACGCACCTGGTGTCGGGCGTCGGTACCGGCGGCACGATCAGCGGCACGGGCGGCTATCTCAAAGAGGTGAGCGAGGGCCGGGTCCAGGTGATCGGCGCCGACCCGGAGGCGTCCGTCTACTCCGGCGGGCCCGGCACCGCGTACGCGGTGGAGAGCATCGGCCTGTTCCGGCACCCCGAGACGGTGGACGACTCCTGGCCGCAGTCGTTCCACACCGACGTGGTGGACCGCTTCGAGCGGATCAGCGACCGCGACTCGCTGGTGACCGCCCGCCGACTGGCCCGCGAGGAGGGGCTGTTGGTCGGCGCGTCGGCCGGTACCGCGGTGGCCGCCGCCCTCCGGGTCGCCGTCGGGCTCGGTCCGGACGACCTGGTGGTCGTGGTGATTCCGGACTCCGGCCGCAACTACCTGAGCAAGGTCTTCGACGACGGGTGGCTGCGCGAGCAGATCGGCGACGACACGACCGTCGGCGGGGCGTAGTCGGCCGAGGCGCCGTGGGCGTGGTCGGGCGGCCCGAGGAGTTGCGGGCCGCCCGACCACCGGGCGGTCAGGCGCCGGAAGGGGCGAGTTCCCGCTCGCGATCGGTCTCGCGGGCGGCGAAGGGGCACTGCCAGTCGGCGGGCTTGGGGCGTCCGGAGTAGCGGCGGGTCTCGGAGAGCTCCTCGTACTCCGTCAGGTTGGGGTTGATGTCGCCCTGCAGCTTGATGTCCTGCTTGCGTATCTTCTCCGCGAGCCGGTCCCACATGCCGGCGCCCTTGATGTGGGCGAACTGCTCGTGGGAGTTGAAGGCCAGCATGGGGAAGGGAGGACGGCGGCCCCACCGGCGGTGGGTCTCGTGCAGGCCGATCACGAAGAACGGATGGCCGGCGACGCTGTAGGCGAACTCCTTGGCCTGCGGATCCGACGCGTAGCCGTCGGCCCAGCGATGGGTCTCGGCGTCCGTCTCGTGCAGGAGTTGCAGATGCTGCCAGAGGAGTTCCTCGAACCGCAGCTCATCCACCCCCCTCGGTCGCTCGAAGGTCGCGATGAAGCTCGTGAACGAGCGGGCGCTCCAGTTCGCCCCGTTCACGAACTCCGCAAGGTCGAGCGCCATCAGCCGAGCCGATTCGACGCCCCCCAGCAGGTCATAGTGCCGGTGTGTGATTCCGCCCTGGCGCCAGGCAGCGCGTCCCGCCAGGCAGGCGAACTGGTCGCCCAGGATGAACTGCTCGACCTGCTCACGCGCATCCGACGTCATGGCCAGCCTTCCTTCCACCAACGTGCCTCCTCGAAAAGGGAGATCATCTCCTTCAGGCATCCGAAAGCGCCCACCCCACAGCGGCCGGAACCGGTCCACGGCAGCAGGCATCGCGGCTGCGCGGACCGACCCGGTTCGCGGAGAACGGGGAAGGTCGCTGAGTGATTGTGACCGGCGAGGGCCGCTCGGCGAAATCCCCTCCGCGACTCCGTCGCGACGAATTCCTCACATCGCCGGACGGACGCGGGCATTTTTCCGAGCGGATTCCTGGGAAAGGGGTGTCGCGGGCCGTCGGTCGAGGCCCGTCCGGAGCAAAACCGCCGTGCAGCGGAGCGCCGCACCGGTGGGCCCGTCACGGCCTGCCGCACGGGCGCGACCAGCCGCTTTCCCTCTTTCTCGCCCGATGACGGATGTGGGGCGGGTCGCCGGTCCCGTTCCGGTCGAGGTGGCGGATGCCGGCGGCGGTTCCGGCGGCGGTTCCGGCGGGGCGACGAGCCTTGGGAAGCCCGACGTCGTCGCGCCCCCGCGCCGCGCGCGCCACGCGGAATCGGGATGCGCAGCGGCTGCCGGCCCTGGCAGGCTGCGTGCATGCCGCTCGTTGACGTGTCGCCCGGAGTGTCCCTCGCCTACGAGACCTTCGGGGATCCCCGTGACGCCCCCGTGCTGCTCGTGATGGGTTTCGGCGCCCAGATGATCGCCTGGCACGAGGACCTCTGCCGCGCGCTGGCAGACCGCGGTCGTTACGTGATCCGGTACGACAACCGCGACTGCGGACTGTCCACGAAGTTCGACGGGCACCCCGTCGACATGGGGCGGTTCATCGCCGCGGTGACCTCGAAAGACCTCCCCGCCGCGCTGGCGATGGTGCCCTACCGGCTCCAGGACATGGCCGACGACGGCCTGGGCCTGCTCACCGCGCTGGGCATCGACCGGGCGCACGTGGTGGGGGCCTCCATGGGCGGGATGATCGCCCAGACCATGGCCCTCAGCCATCCGGAGCGGGTGCTGACCCTGACGTCCATGATGGCGTCGACCGGCGAAGGCGCGTACGGCCAGCCCACCCCCGAGGCGCAGGCGGTGCTCTTCAGCCCGAAGCCGGCGGACCGCGCGGGGTACGTCGCGGCGGCGGACCGGGAACTGGTGTGGGCGTCCAAGCGCTACGGTGACGCCGCGGCCCTGCGCGAACTGGCGGCGCTCAGCTACGACCGTTCCCACTACCCGGCCGGGATCGGGCGTCAGCTCGGCGCGATGGTCCTCAGCGGTTCACGGGCGGACGCGCTCCGGGAACTCCGGGTGCCGACGCTGGTCCTGCACGGACTGGACGACACGCTGATCGATCCCAGCGGCGGGCGGCGCACCGCGGACCTGGTGCCCGGCGCCGAACTCCGGCTGATCCCCGACATGGGCCACGACCGCCCGCGCGAACTCTGGCCGCAGCTCCTCGACGCCCTGGAGCGGCACACGGGCTGAGCGTCCGGCGGTCCGCCCCCGGTCGGTCGGGGCGGTGGCGCCAGGCGGGCGGGGGCCTCGCCCGCCAGCGAGGTCATCGTCCTGTCATCGCCGTTTCATCGGTGGTGGTTAGCGTCGACGCGCGTCCGTAGCGGCGTCGGTGGTCGACGCGCGCCCTGCGCCGGCACCGGCGCTGGTCAACGGCAATCCACGTACCCGTCAGGCGGCTCTGAAAGGCATCGATGCAATGACACGTCCATCGGACGAGCGGGACGCGACGGTCGGCGGACACACCCGCCGCAAGCTCCTCAAGATCGGTATCGGCGCCGCCGTGGGGGCCGGGGTCATCGGTTCGACCACCGGTGTGGCGCGGGCCGGTGGGCCCGGCGATCCTTCCAGCCCGACCATCGCCTACAAGGTGAAGAACCTCAGCGGCCCGGCCGAGACCGGCCCGTTCGCCTCGCCGTGGACGGACCTCGGCATCCCCGTGCGTTGTCCGAACGGCACCATGCTGTTCGTCGGCGGCGACACCTTCAACGGCGACCACGTCCCGCAGCCCGGCGAGCCCGCCGACGACTGGCGGGCCCCGGTCGGCCTGCGCTCCAACAGCGCGGACCTGAACAACCTGCGCATCGACGGCAGCGTCGGCGGCGGCCACGCCAACAGCCTCGTCGACGAACCGCACAATCCGGTCGGCGACAAGGCCACCACGGCGATCCCCTCCGACGTGTTCGTCGTCGACGGCGTGATGTACATGCACCTCATGCGCGGCGTCATCTACGACACCCACCACACGGACTTCTGGCGCTCCACCGACAACGGCGAGACCTGGCAGTACCTCTGCCAGTGGCCCGCCGACCTGCACGGCGGCCAGTTCCAGCAGAAGACCTACGCGGTGGCCGACGACGGCTTCTGCTACGTGCTGTCCACGGTCTTCAACCGCGAGGTGGAATCGGGGATGCTCCTGCACCGCGTGCGGAAGGAGAGCCTCGGCGACCCGGGCGCCTACGAGCCGTGGGGCTACGCCGACGGCGGCTGGCGGTGGGGCGCGCCCCCCACCACCGTCTTCGGCGTCCGCAAATGGGGCGAGATCTGCTTCCGCGCGATGGACGGCAAGTACGTCCTGACCTGGCTGAACATGAACGCGCTGTCGATCCGGGCGATGGTCTTCCCGCTCCCGACGTCCGACCTGACCAGGACGCTGGAGCAGACCATGATCCTGCCCGGCGCTCCGGGCCAGGAGGTGGGCAACCTCGTCGCCAGTCCGTACGGCGGATTCGTCGTCCCCGGTTCGACGTTCGGCGACTTCCACATCGTCGTCAGCCAGTGGTACGACCCGAGGAACTACCGGTTCATGCAGTACAAGGTGCACATGCTGTCCTGAGCCGGCGCATCCAGTGCGGGCCCCGGCCTCGGGTGGGGCCCGCGTCGGCGACGGCCGGTGGGGCGGTCGTGGTGCCGGCCGCCGCCGTCCTCACGTCGCGATCCGTAGGACGCGTGGGGGGCGGGGCGCAGGCGCGGGGGTGCGCAGCGGCGTGCGGCCCGGGGTGATGCTGCCGAGGAGGGCGGCCCGGCGGGCGCCGGTGCTGGTGGGCACGGTGCCGGGCAGTCCGTGGAACGTGAGGAAGCCCAGAACGGCGAAGGCCAGCGCTTCCTTGGCCATGGCGGGCAGCCCGAGCGCGTCGCTCGGACGCAGCGGCACGCCAGGGAGTTCCTCGGCGAGCATCCGCATGAGGGTCGGGTTGCGGGTTCCGCCGCCGGAGACGATCAGTTCGGTGACGCGGTGGGCGCGGCAGGCGTCGCCGACGGTGACGGCGGTCAGCCGGGTCAGGGTGGCCAGGACGTCGTGGGCGTCGAGCCCCGGCGCGGCGTCCAGGGCTCGCCGGAGGTAGGGCAGGTGGAAGTGCTCCTTGCCGGTGGTCTTGGGGGCGGGCCGGCGGTAGTACGGGTCGGCCAGCAGCCGGCGCAGCAGGTCGGGGTCGGTGCGGCCGGCGGCGGCCCGGCGTCCGTCCCGGTCGTAGCGGGCCGCGCCGCCGGTGAAGTGGTGGACCGCGGCGTCCAGGAGCGCGTTGGCCGGGCCGGTGTCGAAGGCCAGCGGCGCGGTGTCGGGGGCGACGACGGTGATGTTGGCGATGCCTCCGAGGTTGAGCGCCGCGGGTGTGCCGGGGAGCGCACGCAGCAGCAGGGCGTCCGTCATGCTGACCAGCGGGGCGCCCTGTCCGCCGGCCGCCACGTCCCTGCTGCGGAGGTCGGAGACGACGGGCAGGCCGGTGCGCTCGGCGATCCAGGCGGGTTGGCCGAGTTGGAGCGTGCCGCGGACGGTCCCGTCCTCGACCCAGTGGTAGAGCGTCTGGCCGTGGGAGGCCACGAGGTCGGCGGCGTCGGCGCACAGTTCGTGCCGGGCGCGTTCGGCGGCGTCGGCGAAGGCGTGGCCGATGCCGGTGTCCAGGGCGCAGACGTCCCGTGCGGTGGTGGTGGCCGGGGGCAGCGTGGCGGCGATGAGGTTCCGCAGGTCGTCCGGGTAGGGGACGGAGAGGTGCCCGAGCGGGCGCAGGTGCAGGGTGTCGCCGTGGAGCGCGAGGTCTGCGGCGGCGGCCTCGATGGCGTCGTAGGACGTGCCGGACATCAGACCGATCACGCGCAGGGCGTCGCCGGGTGCGGGGGCCGTGGTGCGGGCGGGGCGGGAGGGCGGCACGGGGGTGCCTTCCTGTCGTCGGGAGGGCGGGGACGGGCGGTGCGGCGGAGGTCGGTGGCGGGGCTGGTCCTCCTCAGCATGCCGTCGACGAGGGGGAGTTGTGTGGGGAGGCGGGCAGTGGCGGGCGCGCGTCGTGCCGGCCGGCAGGGGCCCGCTCCGGGGCGGCCGGGACGGTCGCCGTATACGGCGCACCTGCGCGCACGCGGGGCCGGGCGCAGGCGCCGGCACAGGTCGCCGGGGGAGCCGGAGCCACCTGAAGGGATCTTCAGGTGGCTTCAGTTGGGCTTCAGGTGGGTTCGGCCACTGTGGTGGCACAGCGTTCGACAGCGCCGGGCCCGGACGACCGGGGCCGCGTCCCACCATCGGAGGAGAGCCCATGAAGCGCCACCTCGTCATCGCCGCCGCCGCGGTAGCCCTGCTGGCCGGCGGCACGGTCACCGCCGTCGCGGTCAGCGGTGACGGTTCCGGCGGCAGCGCACCGGCGGCGGCCCCGGCCAACGGGCCCGGCCGCCCGGACGTCGAGGACCTCCAGGAGGCCCGCGCGGCCCGGGTGACCGCCGCCCAGGCCGCCGCCGTCGCCCTCCGGGCCGTCCCGGGCAAGGTCTCCGACCTCGATCTGGACCGCGATCGGCCGGGCCTGGTGTGGGACGTGGACGTGCTGGGCGACGACGGCCGGTGGCGCGAGATCACCCTCGACGCGCGCACGGCCCGGGTGCTGAGCCAGCGCGTCGACCGCGGGGACGACGACGATCACGCCCGGGAGCGCGCCACCCTGGTCGGTGCCCGGACGGGCGCCGTCGACGCGGTCCGGAAGGCCGCCGCCGGGTACGGCACGGTGACGTCCGTGGAGTTGGACGACGACCACCGTGCCACGCCGGTGTGGGAGGTCGAGACGGTCACCGGCGACGGCACGGAGCACGCGCTGCTCGTCGACCCGCACACCGGCGCCCTGCGCACCGTCTCCCCGCGCGAAGCGGACGACGACCACGACGGTGGTGACGACTGAGCGGGCGGGACCGGTGGACCGGGGCCGGTGGACCGGGACCGGACGGCGGAGGCGCCGGCCCCGGTCCACCGGTCCCGCCGGCGCCGAGTCGAGCCGGCGGGCGCGCCACCGGCCCCGCCTACCGTGCCAGGACCGCGGTGAGCGCCCGGTGCAGGGCCCCGGCCGGATCGGCCGGTGCTTCGACGGTCCGCCAGGCGACGACGCCGTCCGGTCGGATCAGGCTGGCGCCCGACGGGCCGATGCCGTAGCGGATGAGGAACTCGCCGGCCGGGCCGGTCAGTTGCTCGCCGATGACGTGGGGCCGCACGGTCGTCCCGAGGCGCGCCGCGACCTCGGCGGCGACGCCGGACCAGAATCCGCCCTCGGCACCGGACAGCAGCACGAAGTCACGCCCGAAGAGGTGCACCGTGGACGTCGTGCCGCCGTCGTGGCGCAACCACACGTGCGGCGCGCGGAATCCCGGTCGGCCGCTCGGCCGGTACGGGTCCTCGGAGTTGGCGGGGTCGTCGTCCTCGATGCGCACCGCGGACGAGCGGTAGCGGAAGCCGAGCGTCACGGGGAGCGTGCCCTGTTGGTCGGTGGCCGGCTCGGGGTCGGCGTCCTCGTCGGCCGGTGCGGCCCCGCGGCCGGCGAGCAGCCGCAGTGCCGCGGCGACGACCCGGTCGGCCATCGGGCGGCGCTCGGCGTCGTAGGAGTCGAGCAGCGCCGGCCCGGCCGACGCGTCGAGCACCGCGGCGAGTTTCCAGGACAGGTCGAAGGCGTCGCCGATGGCGGTGTTGCCCCCCAGCCCGCCGCTCGGCGGGGTCACCTTCGCGGCGTCCCCGGCCAGCAGCACCCGCCCCACCCGGAACCGGTCCGCCACGGAGGCCGCCATCTCCCACGGCTGCACGGCCTTGATCTCCGGTCGGAGGTCCGGCAACTCGGTGACCCGGCGGACCAGTTCGGTACAGCGCTCGGTGGTGAGGTCCGCCGGTGACGGCCCGTCGGCGGGGTCGTGGGCGACGCTGTAGAGGTGCCGGCCGGCGGTGTGGTCGAGGGTGAGGAAGATGCCGCTGGCCCCGTCGCCGTGGAGCACGTGCAGGGTCGGTTCCCGGTCGGTCAGGTCACCGAGGTCGGCGTCGAAGATGATGCTGATGTTGTGGCCCAGGCTGCCCGGGCCGTGCCGGTCGACGCCGAGGGCGCCGCGCACGCCGCTGCGGTTGCCGTCGGCGGCCACGAGGTAGTCCGCCCGCACCCGGCTCGGCCGCTCGTCGGAGCGTCCGCGGAGCACGGCGGTCACGCCGTCGTCGTCCTGGTCGAAGGAGACCAACTCGGTGTCGAAGCGCAGTGCGGCACCGAGGTCCTCGGCGCGCCGGCGCAGCAGCGGCTCCAGCACGTCCTGGCCGGCCGTGCCCAACGCGGCCGGGGACAGCGCGTCGAGGTCCGCGGGATCGGCCTCCGAACGCTCCTCGCGCCAGGCCGGCCCCCGCAGGCCGGCCGCGATCCTGACCCGGAACGTGGGCCGGCCCGGCGTGTGCGTCGGAACGTCGTCGGCGATCCCGCCGAACCCCAGCAGCTCCATCGTCCGTTGGTTCTGCCCCACGGCCCGGGGGAACGGCGAGGTCCCGGAGCGCCGCTCGACCAGCAGCACGTCGACTCCGCGCCCCGCCAGGAACATGGCGCTGGCCAGGCCGGCCAGTCCGGCCCCCACGACCAGTACGGACGTCCGCTCCGTCACGGCCCTTCCCCCTCACGCGATGCCCGCTGCGGTGCGGGACGGATCTCTGTCAACTCCCCTCCACTCTAGGGGCGTTGCCGAAGAACGTACCGTCCGTGCGGGAGTCAGGAAGGGGAGGACGGGCGTCCGCCGGTCGGGGAGACGGTCGGGGAGACGGTCGGGGAGACGGTCGGGGAGACGGCGGGGGTGAACTGCCGTGCGCGCGCCGTGCGGTTCGGGATCAGTGCGCGGTGGCTCGTGCGGTGGTCGCGGTGCGCGCGACGGCCTCGCGGACCGCCTCCAGGGCCGCGGTGCGGTCCTGCTCGGTCAGGTGGGCCGGTCCGTAGGTGATCACGGGGTCGAGGACCTGGTAGCCGACGAACTCCAGCATGCCGCGGTGTATGTGGAACAGGAAGTCGTCCATCGCGCCGAGGGTGCCGCCGGGTTGGAAGGACTCGTTGGGGCCGCCGGTCGTGAACAGCAGCATCGCCCGCTTCCCGGCGAGCGCGGCGTCCCCGAAGAGTCCGTAGTCCCCGCCGAAGACCCCGCCCATCACGAAGACCCGGTCCACCCAGCCCTTGAGGATGGCGGGCAGCGAGAACCACCAGAGCGGGAACGACAGGACGAGCAGATCGGCGGCGAGCAGGCGGTCGAGGTGGGCCCTGACGGTCGCGTCGAGCGTCCCGTCCTTGATCGCACGCTGCTGCTCGGCCTGCGGCTTGAAGTGGCCCTCCACCGGGGCGAATTCCGCACGGTCGAGGACCGGGGCCCACGCGTCGGAGTAGAGGTCGAGCACGTCGACCCGGTACCCGGCGTCGCGCAGGGCCTGGGCCGCGGTGGTCATCTGGGCGGTGCTGAACGAACGGGCCTCGGGGTGGGCGTGCACGATCAGGGCTGTGGGCGCAGCATCGAAGGTCGACATACCCCAATCATATCGACGTATCGCGATGCGTCAATCAGATACTGGTGTCGATCGCCCGTGCCACCTCGGCCAGTCGCTCCTCGTTGCGCCGGTAGTGGGTCCACTTGCCCACCCGGGTGGGCAGCACGAGCCCCGCCCGTTCGAGCGTGCTCATGTAACTGGAGACGGTTGACTGGGCGAGCCCCGACTTCGCCTGGATGTGGGTGACGCACACCCCGACCGACCCGCGGTCCGCGATCGGCTCGTACGCCACGAAGTTCTCCTCCGGGTCCTTCAACCACTGCATGATCTGCAGACGGGCGGGGTTGCCGAGGGCCTTGAACACCTCGATCAGCTCGCCCGCCGCCGGTCCCGCCGTCGCACCCATGAGCCACCTCTCTCGCCAGGCATTCCGACACACCACGATATCTCGATGCCTGGGCGGGCCGGTGCCGGCGTGTCGGCCCCCTGCCCGCCGGGGAAGGAAGCCAGGACGGTCACGCGTACCTGAGGAGGACGGTCATGACGTTGTCGACGGCGTTCACCGCGTCGTTCGGTGTCCGGCACCCGATCGCCCTGGCCCCGATGGGAGGGGCGGCCGGCGGTGCCCTGGCGGCGGCCGTTTCGCGCGGCGGGGGGCTCGGGATGCTGGGGGCCGGGGGTGGGGAGCCGGCGTGGTTGGCCCGCGAACTGCCGCTGGTGGCGGGCTGCGGGAAGCCGTGGGGCGTCGGCTTCCAGTCCTGGGCGATCGGCCCCGCCGCGGTCGAGCAGGCGCTGGAGTGCGAACCCACCGCCGTGATGTTCTCCTTCGGGGACCCCACCCCCTTCGTCGGGCGCGTCCGCGAAGCCGGAGCGGCGGTGATCGTCCAGGTGACCGATCTGGAGGAGACCCGGCAGGCACTGGACCTGGGCGCCGACGTCATCGTGGCGCAGGGCACCGAGAGCGGCGGGCACGGCGCCCGGCACGGCCGATCGACGCTGCCCTTCGTGCCGGTCGTGGTGGACCTGGCGGCACCGGTGCCGGTGCTGGCCGCCGGTGGCATCGCGGACGGCCGCGGGGTGGCCGCGGCCCTGGTCCTGGGCGCCGCGGGGGCGCTCGTCGGCACCCGCTTCCAGGCGACGGCCGAGGCCCTCGTCGACGCCCCGACCGCCGAGGCGCTCGTCCGGGGACGCGGACAGGAGACCGAGCGCAACCGCATCCTCGACATCGCCCGGAGTTCCCGATGGCCCGCCAAGTACACGGCGCGCACCCTGGGACACCCGTACCTCGACCGGTGGCGGGGCCGCGAGGACGAACTCGTGGGGGACCCCGAGGCGACCCGCCGGGCCTACCGGGCCGACGTGGCGAGCGGCGAGGTGCCGCCCGCACCGGTCTGGGCGGGCGAGGGCGTCGACCTCGTCACCGACCGGCCCCCCGCCGCCGACCTCGTCGCCACCCTGGCCGCCGAGGCCGCCGACGCCCTGGCCCGGGCCGGACGCCACTGACGGGGACGAGCCGAGCCCGCGCGCCCGCGGCTACCGGGGCGCGTCCGGGCCGGACCGGAGCAGGCCCGCCTCATGGGCCAGCAGGGCGGCCTGCACGCGGTTCGCCACCCCGAGCCGGGTCAGGATGCGGTTGACCCGACTCTTCACGGTGGCCTGGGACAGCCCCAGTTCCTCGCCGATCTGGAGGTTGGAGCGGCCCCGGGCGACGAGTACCAGCACCTCCGACTCGCGGGCGGTGAGGGCGCCGACGCGCCGGGCGGCGTCGCCCGGCGGCGGCGGGGCGCCGGGCAGCAGCCCGGCGGGCAGCGCGGTGAAGGCGCCGATCAGGCGCTGCGTGACGCTGGGCGCGAGCATCGCCTCGCCGTCGGCCACCACCCGGATGGCGTGGGCGAGTTGGTCCGGCGGACTGTTCTTGAGCAGGAAGCCGCCGGCCCCGGCACGCAGCGCCGCGTGCACGTACTCGTCGAGGTCGAAGGTGGTCAACACCAGGACGCGGGGCGGCGGACCGGGGTGCGGCCACTCGGCGCGCAGCCGGCCGGTGGCCTCGACGCCGTTCGTGCCCGGCATCCGGATGTCCATCACCACCACGTCCGGG
Organism: Streptomyces lunalinharesii; assembly: GCF_039532155.1. Lineage (NCBI taxonomy): Bacteria > Bacillati > Actinomycetota > Actinomycetes > Kitasatosporales > Streptomycetaceae > Streptomyces > Streptomyces lunalinharesii. The sequence goes on along the minus strand of NZ_BAAARK010000023.1, from coordinate 105,944 downwards.
CGCAGTGCGACGGCGAGCGCGACCGCCTCCGCGCCGTCCGCCGCGGCGCCGACGACCTCGAAGTCCGGGCGCCGGCCGAGCACCGCCCGCAGCGCGTCCCGGACCATCTCCTGGTCGTCGGCGAGGAGCACCCGGATCGTCATGCCGGAACCTCCAGCGGAAGGGCGGCGGACAGGCGCCAGCCGGCGCCGTCCGGACGCGGCCCGGCACGCACCGTGCCGCCGAACGCACCGACCCGTTCGCGCACCCCCAACAGCCCCCGGCCGGAGCCGGGCGGCGGCCGGTGCCCGGCGCTCGCCGGCCCGTTCTCGACGGTCACCGTCACCGCCGCCCCGTCCCGGTGCAGCGCCACCCGCACGTCGGTGCGTCCGGCGTGCTTGAGGACGTTGGTGAGGGCCTCCTGGACGATGCGGTAGGCCGACACCTGGAGCGCGGGCGGCAGGTCCCCCAGGGGCCCGTCCACCGTCGAGGTCACCCGGCAGCCCGCCGCCTCCACCGCCGCGAAGAGCCGGTCGAGGTGGCGCAGGGACGGCTCCTGGGCCGGGCCGACCAGGCCGTCCTGCTCCGCGGCCCGCTCCCCACCGGCCGTCAGCAGGCCCAGGATGCGCCGCATCTCGATCAGCGCGGTGTCGGCGGTCGTCGCGATCCGGGCCACGCCCCGCCGGCCGTCCGCCGGTGCGTCCGGCAGCACCTCCTCGGTGGCGCGGGCCTGGACGGCGATGGCGCTCACGTGGTGCGCGACCACGTCGTGCAGGTCGCGGGCGATCCGGGCCCGCTCGGCGACGACCGCCTGCCGGGCGTTGACGGCCCGCTCGGCGCGCAGCCGCTCGTTGGCCTCCCGCAGGTGGGCGTTGGCGTCGCCGAGCCGCTCGTTGAGGTCGCGCAGCCGGTCGGCCTGGAGCACGATCCGCCGCCGCCCGTACCCCACGAGCCAGGCGACCCCGTAGAAGACGACGAAGGTGGTGGCGGTGACCGGCTCCACCGAACCCGGTTGCGGCGGCCCGGTCCGTCCGGTGAGCAGGTCCGTCGTCACCGCGGTGGCCAGGGACAGCACCGTCCACCGCACCCCGGTCGGCACCGGCGTGTACCGGGCCACCGCGTACACCGCGAAGACCAGCAGGTACGGGCCCGGGATCTTGCCCGGCACCGGATCCGCCACCTCGAACGCGACGAACGCCGCGGTCATCGCGCACAGCACGGCGCGCGGCCAACGGCGCCGCCGGACCAACGGCACTGTCTGGAGCCCCCACAGCACCACCCCGAGCGGTCCCGGCGCCGGCGCGCGGGACAGCAGCGTCAGCACGTCGAAAGCGGTCAGCCCGCCGCCCAGGGCGAGGTCGGTGAGCCAGCCGCGCCGCAGGGCGAACCAGTGCCGGAGGCCGCGCAGCGCGGCCGTGAATTGCGTGTCCATGACTGACCGCAAGGCTATCCAGCCGCACCGGCCCCGGCGATCCTGCCCGAGGAGGGAACGGAAACGCCGCCGACGCAACCAGGGTTGCGCGGGCCCCGCCCCGGATCCCCACCCAGGACGACGCCGCGACCGCCCCGGCCTCCCTAGCGTCGACCCCAGACCGGAGCGCGCCACCCGGCGTCACCTCGAAGGGACCGACGAACCACGTGAACACCACGAGCACCGCCGGGCGGCCGGACCGCACCGGCCCCCGACCGCCCGCGGCCCGGGCCCGTTGGGCCTGGCTGACGCTGGGCACCGCCGCCCACCTCCTCGCCGTCGGCGGCCGTTGGGACGTCGCCGCCGCGGCCTGGATCTTCCCCGTCCTCCTGCTGCGCTTCGCCCGCACGGGCCGGGTCTGGTCCGGCGCCCTGTGGCTGTGGCTCGCCAACACCGCGGCCGCGGTCGGCTGGTTGGTCGAGTCGGCGCTGTTCAGCCCGTTCGTCCTGGCGGGCGCGGTCGGCCTCGCCGCCCTGCTGACCCTGCCGTACCTCCTGGACCGGCTGCTCGTCGGCCGGGTGCGCCCCTGGGCGGCGCTGCTGGTGTTCCCCGCGTCGGTGGCCGCGGCGGAGTTCCTGATCACCCTGCTCTCCCCGTTCGGCACCGCCTACGGTTCGCAGGCGGCCACCCAGGTCGACGTCCTGCCGCTGCTGCAACTCGTCTCGGTCACCGGCTCCTACGGCATCGGCTTCCTCCTCGCCTGGTGCGCCACGGCCGTCAACGCGCTGTGGGAGGCGGCCTCGTGGCGCGCGGCCCGGCGCACCGTGGTCACCTGCGCGTCGGTGGTGCTGGCCGTCGTCCTCGCTGGCGGCGCGCGACTGGCCTTCTGCCCGCCGGACGGGCCGACGGTGCGGATCGCCGCCGTCACCGCGGACGCGGCCCTGATCCGGGCCCAGAAGGCCGCGTACGCCCGGGCCACCGGCGGGCGCGCGGACCTCGTCGCCCACCCGCCGCCGGGCCTCCGGCCGGCCCAGCGCGCCGTCCTGGACAGTCTGCTGGCCGCCACCCGGCGGGAGGCCGCGGCCGGCGCGAAGATCGTAGTCTGGCCCGAGCAGGGCGTGCGGGTGCTGGCCGCCGACGAGTCCGCGACGATCGCGGCGGCCCGGGCGGCGGCCCGCAGCTCCCGGGTCTACCTGGAGGTCGGCCTCGGTGTGCAGACCGCCCAACCGCCCGCCTACGGCCGCAACGAGGCGCTGCTCGTCGACCCCGGCGGCACCGTCCGCTGGACCTACCAGAAGGCCCATCCGATACCCGGCTCGGAGACCTTCGTCCCCGGTGACGGCCGGGTCCCGACCGCCGCGACCCCGTACGGCCGGCTGGCCAACGTCATCTGCTACGACGCCGACTTCCCCGGCATGATGCGGGTGCCCGCCGACATCATGCTGGTCCCCTCCCACGACTGGGCGGAGTACGGGCGCGCGCACACCCGCAAGGCCGCCCTGCGCGCCGTCGAGGCCGGCTACGCGCTGGTCCGCCCGGACGCCGAGGGCGTCACGGCCGCCTTCGACGACCAGGGGCGCGTACTCGCCAGCACGGACTACTTCACCACCGACCGCCAGGCCACCGTGGCGTACGTCCCGGTGCACGGCACCACCACGGTCTACGACCGGATCGGCGACGGCTTCGCCTGGCTGTGCCTGGCCGCCGTCGGGGCGCTGCTGGCGGCCGGCGCGACCGCCGGCCGACGCCCTGCGGCGCCCACCCGAAGCGCCGGCTGACCGGGCCCGACCGGCCTGCCGGTCACGGGAGTCGGCCGGCGCGGGGACCCGGTCGTGCACCGGTCACGGACACCTCGGCGGGACGCAGCAGCCGGTCGCCGACCCGGAAGCCGCGGCGGACGACCTCGGCGCAGACCGCGGGTCCGTCCGGCGCGCTCCGGGCGACCGGCCCGTTCGGTTCGGGCGGGGTGTAGGCCACCGCCTCGTGGACGGTCGGGTCGAACGGCTCACCCACCGTGCCGAAGGAGGTCAGGCCCAGGGCCGCCAACTCCGTCTCCAGGACGGCGGCGACGCGCCCGAAGCCGTCGGTCACCTGGCCCTGCTCGGCGGCCTCGGCGATCGCGTCGAGCACCGGCAGCAGCCGGGCCAGCACGTTGGCCACGGCGACCTGGCCGACGGCCAGCCGGTCGCGGTGCACCCGCCGCCGGTAGTTGTCGAACTCGGCCTTGAGCCGTTGCAGATCGGCCGTGCGCTCGCGCAGTTCGGCCGCCAGCCGTACGGCGTCGGGCCCCTTGGTGCCGCGCCGGGCGGGACCCGGGGGCGCGGCGCGCCGCTCCGGCCGCGCCGGGTCCGGCTGCGCGCGGGGCGGCGGGGTCGGACCGCGTTCCGGCCCGGTGCGCCCGACCAGGGCGAGCGGCGGGCGGGGGAGGCGACCGACATCGGTCGGACGGTTCATCGTCCGCCTCCTTCCTGCTTGTCGTCGTCGACGATCTCGGCGTCGACCACGTCGTCCTCGGCCTTGGCCTGCTGGCCGCCGCCGGCGCCCTCGGCACCGGCCGCACCCTGGGCGGCCTGGGCGTCGGCGTACATGGCCTGTCCCAGTTTCTGCGAGACGGTCGCCACCCGCTCGGACGCGGTGCGGATCGCCGCACCGTCCTCGCCCTTGAGCTTCTCCTTCAACTCGCCGACGGCGGACTCGACCTCGGTCCTGACCTCGGCGGGCACCTTGTCCGCGTTGTCCTGGAGGAACTTCTCGGTCTGGTAGACGAGTTGTTCGCCCTGGTTGCGGGTCTCGGCGGCCTCGCGCTTGCGACGGTCGTCCTCGGCGTACTGCTCGGCGTCGCGGACCATCCGGTCGATGTCGTCCTTCGGCAGCGAGGAACCGCCGGTGACGGTCATCTTCTGCTCCTTGCCCGTGCCCAGGTCCTTGGCGGTCACGTGCATGATGCCGTTGGCGTCGATGTCGAAGGAGACCTCGATCTGCGGGATGCCGCGCGGGGCCGGCGGCAGGCCGGTCAGTTGGAACATCCCGAGCTTCTTGTTGTACGCCGCGATCTCGCGTTCGCCCTGGAAGACCTGGATCTGCACGGACGGTTGGTTGTCCTCGGCCGTGGTGAAGGTCTCCGAGCGCTTGGTGGGGATCGTGGTGTTGCGCTCGATCAGCTTGGTCATGATGCCGCCCTTGGTCTCGATGCCGAGGGACAGCGGGGTGACGTCCAGCAGGAGGACATCCTTGACCTCGCCCTTGAGGACACCGGCCTGGAGGCTGGCGCCGATCGCGACGACCTCGTCCGGGTTGACGCCCTTGTGCGGGTCCTTGCCGGTCAGTTCCTTGACCAGTTCGGTCACCGCCGGCATCCGGGTCGAACCGCCCACCAGGATCACGTGGTTGATGTCGGCGAGCTTGACGCCGGCGTCCTTGACCGCGTTGTGGAACGGTGCCTTGCAGCGCTCCAGCAGGTCCGCGGTCAGCTGCTCGAACTGGGCGCGGGTGAGCTTCTCGTCCAGGTGCAGCGGCCCCTCGGGCGACGCGCTCAGATACGGCAGGTTGATCGTCGTCTCGGTGGCCGCCGACAGCTCGATCTTCGCCTTCTCCGCGGCCTCGCGCAGCCGCTGGGTGGCCATCTTGTCCTGGGCCAGGTCGATCCCGTACGCGTTCTTGAACTGCTTGGTGAGGTGGTCGACGACCCGCTGGTCCCAGTCGTCCCCGCCCAGGTGCGTGTCACCGTTGGTGGCCTTCACCTCGACCACGCCCTCGCCGATCTCCAGCAGCGACACGTCGAAGGTGCCGCCGCCGAGGTCGAAGACCAGGATGGTCTGGTCGTTCTCCTTGTCCAGGCCGTAGGCGAGGGCGGCGGCGGTCGGTTCGTTGACGATCCGCAGGACCTTCAGCCCCGCGATCTCCCCGGCCTCCTTCGTCGCCGTGCGCTGCGCGTCGTTGAAGTACGCCGGCACGGTGACCACCGCGTCCGTGACGTCCTCGCCCAGGTAGGTCTCGGCGTCCCGCTTGAGCTTCTGCAGCACCCGCGCGGAGATCTCCTGCGCGGTGTAGCGCTTGCCGTCGATGTCGCCGCTCTCCGGGAAGCGCCACTGCGCGTCCCCGACGTGGCGCTTGACCGAGCGGCAGGTGCGCTCGACGTTGGTCACGGCCTGGCGCTTGGCGATCTCGCCGACCAGGACCTCCCCGCTCTTGGCGAAGGCGACCACCGACGGTGTGGTCCGGGCTCCCTCGGCGTTGGTGATGACCGTCGGCTCACCGCCCTCCAGCACGCTGACCACCGAATTCGTCGTCCCGAGGTCGATCCCGACTGCTCGTGCCATGGTCCACTCCTCGTCTCGCGGCCCGATCCGGGGCGACGGCGCGCTGCGGGCCCGCACTGGTCGGGACAGCGCCCGACCACGACCCGCACACCACCTCTCACCTGCTGATACGGCGACCAAGCCGGCTACATCATCTGCATAGAACGTGCCCCGCCACCTGTCAAGATGCACCTTTTATTCCGTATCTTCCCCACGGTGGCGGGGGAGCGGGTGCCCGCGCCGGAAATCCGGCTGCGCGGCCGTCGCGGGCGGTGTTACGGTCCGCCGCATGGCGAGGCACAGCAACTTCCTCTGACGGCGTCCTCCGACAGGCGCGGCACACCGGCGTCCCGGTGCCGCCCGCGCCCGCCCGCACGCGTCCCGCCGCCACGCCGGCCCGCGGACGCCCACCCCTTCCGGACCCGCAGGAGACCCCGTGAGGGATCCCGCGAAGGATCCCGCGAAGGATCCCGTGCGAGCTCCCGCCCGCGATCCCGCAAGAGACAGAGGCTGCGCCATGCCTGACCGGACCCCCGCCCACCCTCCGCTCGCCGCCTGGTTCCGCGCGCACACCACCGCCCTGACCACGCTCGACCCCCACCACGACCTCGACGACCTCGAACCACTGCGGGAGATCGTCGGCGACGCCCGGGTCGTCGCCGTAGGCGAGGGCGCGCACTTCGTCACCGAGTTCTCGCTCGCCCGCCGACGCCTCGTGCGGTTCCTCGCCGAGCGCTGCGGCTTCACCGTCCTCGCCTACGAATACGGCTTCAGCGAGGGCTTCGCCCTCGACGCCTGGCTGCGCGGCGAGGGCGCCGACGACGGCCTGGCCGAGGTCAGCCGGACCGCCGCCGAATGGGGCGCCGGCGACTTCCTGCGCTGGCTGCGCCGGCACAACCGCACCGGCCGCCACCCCGTGCGCTTCGCCGGCCTCGACCTGCCCGAGGCCGGCGGCGCCCTGCGGCCGGCCCTGGACCCGCTGCGCGCCTACCTTGCCGAGGTCGCCCCCGACGCGTTGCCGCTCCTCGACACCGCACTGGAGATCAGCGACCGGTTCCTCGCCGGCATCGGCTCCGGCGCCGCCGCCGCGCCCGCCTGGGCCCGCCTCGAACCGGCCGAGCAGGACGCGCTCACCGCCGCCCTCGCCCGCCTCCTGCTCCGGCTGCGCGCCGAGGAACCGCGGTACACGGCCCGCGGCGGTCAGGAGCGCTACGACGTCGCCCGCCGCCGCCTGGAGGCCGCCTGCCACACCGACGCCCTGTTCCGGGCCGTGCACGCCCTGCAATCCGGACGGGGCGACGCGGGCGATCTCGCCCTCCGGGAGAGCTACCTGGCCGAGTCGGTGCACTGGCACCTCGCGCGCAGCGCGCCGGGCGCCCGCCTCGTCCTCGTCGCGCACAACAACCACGTCCAGAAGACCCGGATCGACTTCGGCGGTCCGCTCACCACGCTCCCCATGGGCCACCACCTGGCCCGCACGCTCGGCTCCGACTACCGTGCGGTGGCCGTGACCCACACCGCCGACCACGTCCCCGAGATGGTCCTGGACGCCCGGCGCGCGGTCGGCTTCACGGTCGCGGACACCCCGCTCGCACCCCCGGAGCCCGGCAGCGTCGAGGCCGCCCTCATCGACGCCGGACTCGGCGACCGGATCACCCTCACCGACCTCCGCCGGCCGCCGCGCGACACGGACGGGGAGCCGCTGCCGAACCGCATCCGTTCCCAGAGCACCACCCTCGCCACCCCGGTGCCCGCGGCCTTCGACGCCGTCCTCGCCACTCCCACGGTGACCCGGGACCCCTCCGTGCTCTTCTGAGTACCAGCGGCCCGTCGGGGTGGCCGTCGCCCGCCCCGGGGGCCGCCCCGCCCGCCGACCGGTACGCCCCGCCCCGGACCGGGGACGCATCCCGTATGCCCCTGCACCTCGGCACCTCCGGCTGGCAATACCGTGACTGGCGCGGCGTCCTCTACCCCTCGGACGTGCCGCAGCGGCGCTGGCTGGAGGAGTACGCCCGGCACTTCGCCACCGTCGAGAGCAACGCCGCCTTCTACCGGCTGCCCGAGGCCACGACGTTCGCCGACTGGCGGGACCGCACCCCGACCGACTTCGTCATGGCCGTCAAGGCCAGCCGCTACCTCACCCACGTCAAACGCCTCCGCGACCCGCAGGAACCGGTCCGGCGGCTGATGGCGCACGCCGCGCACCTCGGCCCCCGCCTCGGCCCCGTCCTGCTCCAACTGCCGCCCACCCTGCGCGCGGACGCCGCCCTGCTGGACACCTGCCTGGGCTGCTTCCCCACCGGAACCCGGGTCGCCGTCGAACCGCGCCACGCCTCGTGGTGGACCGAGGAGATCCGCACGGTACTGGAGCGCCGCGGCGCCGCACTGTGCTGGGCGGACCGCGGCTCGCGGCCGGTGACGCCCCTGTGGCGGACCACCGACTGGGGGTACCTCCGCTTCCATGAAGGCGCCGCGGCCCCCTGGCCGCGCTACGGACGCCAGGCACTCGACGCCTGGGTGCACCGGATCGCCGCCGCCTGGCCGGACCGGGGCGACGTCTACGCGTACTTCAACAACGACCCGGGCGGGGCCGCCGTCCTCGACGCCACCCGCTTCGCCCGCACGGCCACCGCAGTGGGCCGCACCGTGACCCGCACACCGCCGGCGCGATAGCCGGCAGCCGAGGGACTGGACCGCCCCAGCCACCACCCCGCTGCCTGTGCGCGGTCACCCACCTCGCGGACGACGCACCGAGGCCCGGCCCTTCCGAACTGGGCTTCCTCCAGGCGGATTTCGTGCCGGCGCCGGACGCGCCGTGATGACTGGGGGAGCGTCGGGCTCCGGAGCGCCTGAAGCCGGCTGGGGGCTGGCACCTTGCTGCTGCCCTCCACTGCATGACTGAGCAGTGCTGCCGCCCAAGGAGTGAAGGTCCGAGTCCCGGTGCAGCCACCAATCCTGATGCAATTGGGCTGATGCAGTTGGGTATCTCGGAGGGTGATCTCGCGGCCGGTTCGTCAACTCCACTGAGCTGCTGCCGGCGTCCGCGTCGCGGAAGTGCTCCCCGTCGGTCACCCTGGAAGGGGGCATCGTACGACTCCGCTGTGAAGCGCCAGGTCGCGTACCAAGCGTGGAGGACCCGATGACCACTTTGCTCGATTGGCGCTCTTGCTACAAGTGCCAGACCTTGTTCTTCGACATGCTTCCGGAGAAGGGCGATTGTCCGGCCGGCGGCGGACACAAGGCATGGGGATTCGCCTACGGTTTCTCGTCGGACGCCACGGAAAGCCCGACTCAGCAGATCAACTGGCGGCAGTGCGGCAAATGCTACGCCCTGTATTTCGACGGTTTCCTGGACAACAAAGGCGTGTGCCCCACCGGAGGTGGCCATCAGGCGAGCGGCTACATGTGTGCCGTCCTGCATGACGGCTCGGTGGAGACCCCGACGCGGCAGACGAACTGGCGCTCCTGCGGGAAGTGCCAGGCGATGTTCTTCGACGGCTTTCCCGAGAAGGGGGCGTGCGCCACGGGCGGCGGCCATCAAGCGAGTGGTTGGACGTACGTCATCGACCACTGGACGGACGAGCCCCAAGACTCCATGGATTGGCAGGAAATCGAGACCTTCGACCTCGTCAACAGCTTGCGTCGACAGGCCGGCGCCGAGGACGTACGGATAGATCCACGGCTGGTGGCCGAGACGCGCGCCCACAGCCAGGATCTTGCGGATCATTTCGGGCTGAAAGATCAGGTGTGGAACGGTTGGCCCGGCCACGTCGGATCGGACGGCAGTACGCCACCGGATCGCATCACGAAAGCGGTAGGGGTGTCTGGTTTCGAGAACGTCTATTCCGGGTGGTTCTCGGGAAACGGTGCTGTGCCTTCTCCTCAGGATGCTTGCAATTGGTGGATGGGGGAACCAGGCCACCGGGCCAACCTTCTCGACCCCCATCACGCCAACGCGGGCATGGGAATAGCCTATGGCCCCGGTGTGACCAGAGACGGCGTACCAGCCACGTGGTTCTACTTCACCCAGGACTTCACCGACGCCGGGTAGTCGTGCGGGAGGTCATCGCCGTCCGTTCCCGGCTGTAATGCAGGGCCTTGGTGGCATGGTGCTCGGCGAAGGCCGGTGAGCAGGGGACGGCGAGGGCCCGGTTGCCGCCCTCGGGCTCTGATCCCGCGCGGGCGAGTGCAGCGCTGCTGCCACCGCCCGCCGCCGACGGGTCGCGGACACGGCGCAGCGGCCGGCGCCCACCTTGAGTGGCGTCGGCCGCTGCGTCGGGTCGTACGGGGTCAGTCGATGGAGAGTTCGCCCATCGCGCTCCAGCCCTCGGCGCCGGCGATCGTGGTGCTCACGATGTCCGGCGTGCTGCGCAGCAGGGGGCGCATGGCCTCCAGGCCGGCGCGGAAGTGGTCGGAGTTGACGTGCGCCTCGCCGGCGTCGTCCTGGAACGCCTCGACCAGGACGTAGGTGTTCGGGTCCTCAAGGCTGCGCGACCACTCGAACCACAGGTTGCCCGGCTCCTCCCGGGTGGCGCGGGTGAATGCGCCGACCTTCTCGGGCCACTCCTCGACGTGTTCGGGCTTCACCGAAAACTTCACAACGATAAAGATCATCCGAACACCCTAAACCATTTGCCCCATCTCTCGCATTTCGCCCCGGCTGCGCGGCCAAGTGGGCGTCGTGGCGGACGTGTTACCCGTGGGTAATTTTGGCTGATCATGATCTCGTCCCAGGTCGGCGCGCCGTCCTACGCTCCCGATCACCGCACCGGACGGACGCCACCGTGGCGCCGCGGTCAGAACCCTGGAGCAGCAATGGCACGATCCCGCCGTACCGCAGGCAGCCCCCTTGGTGGGCGCCACCGACACCGACGGCGCGCCGCAACGTCCTTATGTGCGGCGGCGGTTGCCGCGTCCCTGGCCGTCGCCGTGCCGGTCGGTCCCGCCGCGGCGGCCGTGCGGCACCGGCCCGCGGTGCCCGTCGCCGGTGCGGCGGCCGCCCCCGCCTTCCGGCTCGCCGACATCCCGATGAAGGACGGCACCGTCCTCAAGGCCGACGTCTTCACCCCCGCCCCGGGCACCCCCGGAGCCGATCGCACCGGCCATTACCCGTTGGTCGTCCAGCCGGCCAGCTGGGGCCAGAACGACCTGGAGTACGTGGCGCAGGGCCGGCAGTTGGCCGCCGCCGGGTACGTCGCGGTGACCTACACGGTGCGCGGCTTCTGGGGCTCCGGCGGGCGGATCGACGTGGCGGGGCCCACGGACGTGTCCGACATCTCCGCGGTGATCGACTGGTCGCTCGCCCACACCCCGGGCGACCGGAGCCGCGTCGGGATGGTGGGGCTCTCCCTGGGCGGCGGCCTGACCCTGTTGGGCGCCGCCTTCGACCCGCGCGTCAAGGCGGTCGCCTCGCTCAGCGGCTGGGCGGACCTCACCGACTCGCTCTACAGCGGACGGACCCGGCACGTCCAGGCCGCGGGGCTGCTCGCCGCCATCCAGACGCCGACCGGCCGGCGCAGCCCGGAGTTCTCCCGGGTGCTGGCCGACCTCTTCGCCGACCGTGACATGCCCCGCGTCGTCCAGTGGGCGCACACCCGGTCACCGGCCACCTACGTCGACCGCATCAACGCCCACGGCACCGCGGTCTTCCTCGCCAACGCCTGGGGCGACAGCATCTTCAACCCCGGCCAGATGACCTCCTTCTACCAGCGGCTGACCGGGCCCAAGCGGCTCGAACTGCGCCCCGGCGACCACGCCACCCAGGAGCTGACCAGCCTGCTCGGCCTGCCGAACGCCACCTGGACCAGCGCCCGGCGGTGGCTCGACAGCCACCTCAAGGGCTCCGGCGGCGCGGCCGGGCCGGACGGGGGCGTGCAACTGACGGTCCGGCCGGGCGGCGGCGAGGAGAGCTACCCGAACTGGCAGGCCGTCAGCTCGCGGACCGAACACCTGCGACTGGGCCGCCCGGACGCCGGCGGCACCGGGACGCTCGGCGGACCGGCCGGCTCCGACCCCGCCGGCACCGGTTGGTGGCGGCGGGTGTCCGGCGGCACCGATTCGGGCGCCGACGGCGGCATCGCCGAACTGTCCGGAGCGCTCGACCAGGTCGTCGGCCTGCCGCCGACGGTCGTCGTCCCGCTGCTGTCCCGCAGCGCCGCCGCGGTCTGGCAGTCGGCGCCGTACCGCACCGCGCAGCACCTCCGCGGCGCCGCGCGGCTGCACACCGCCGTCACCGCGTCCGCACCGCAGGGCACCGCGTTCGCGTACCTCTACGACGTGAACGCCCTGGGCGTGGGCAAACTGATCGCGCACGCGCCGCAGAGCTGGACCGGCAAGCAACCCGGGCGCGCCTTCCCGCTGGACATCACGCTCTTCCCCACCGCGTACGACCTGCCCGCCGGGCACCGGCTCGCCCTCGTCGTGGACACCGCCGACCCGCTGTACGGCGGCCGCACGCCGCGGGGGAGCAGCGTCGCCTTCGGGACGCCGGCGGACGGCCCCGCCGAATTGGCGCTGCCGGTGCGGTGACGCCCCGGGCCGCCCCTCCGCGGCGGCCCGGGCCGTTCGCGCCCCCGCGCGGTGCCCACCGGCCGGCCCACTGGCCCCGCGCCGCGCGGGCGCGCAGGCTCGATAGCGGGGCGCGCGCACCGTCCTCGGAAGCGTTGGGGGACAGTCATGGAGCCGGAGACCATCACCGCCGGGCTCGACGGCTCGACGGAGGGCCTGGCGGCGGCGCTGTGGGCCGCCGACGAGGCACACCGCCGGGGCGCCGTGCTGCGCCTGCTGCACGCCTGGATCATGCTGGCCGCCCAGGCACCGGACACCGCCCCCGAGCGGGACCAGAACGTCTTCGCCCGCAAGGTCGTCCAAGAGGCGACGGACGCGGTCCGGCAGCGTCATCCGCAGCTGCCGATCATCGAGGACCTGGTGGGCGACGAGCCGGAGCCGGCGCTGTTGCGGGCCGCCGCGGAGTCCCGGCTGCTGGTGCTGGGCTCGCGGGCCCTCACGACCTGGGAGAGCTTCGTCCTGGGCGACGTCAGCCTGCGCGTGGTGGCCCGGGCGCCGGGGCCGGTGGTGCTGGTGCGGGCCGGTGGGGCGCAACCGCAGGGCGGTGCGCCACCGGCCGCCGAGCCGTCGGACGGCCCCGCGGCGGCGGCCGGCGGACCACGGGTGGTGGCCGCGCTCGGCCTGGGCGGGCCCGCCGAGCACCTGCTGGCGTTCGCCTTCGACGCGGCGGCGAGCCGCGGGGCGCTCCTCCAGGCGGTGCACGGCCAGCCGTTCCCCGCCCGGGTCTACACCCCGTGGGGCGTGGACCCGGACGCGGCGGCCGAGGTGTCCGCGGCGGTGGAGGGCGAGCTGGCGGAGGCCCTGGCCCCCTGGTGCGCACGGTTCCCCGGCGTACTGGTGCAGCGGACGGTGCTGCCGGACAACCCGGCCCGGGCCGTCGTCGAGGCAGCCGCCGGGGCCGGACTCCTGGTGGTCGGTCGCCGGCGGCACCACCGGTTGCCCGGACCCCGGATCGGCGCCGTCACCCATGCCGCCGTCCACCACGTGACCTGCCCCGTCGCCGTGGTTCCGCACGACTAGGGCGCTTCTGTCCGTCGGACCCGTACGCCGTTCGGGCGCCGGACGCGGGATCATGAAGGCAGGACTCCGGTCGAAACCGGCCGGGGCCGACGAATCGCTGCACACCCGGAGGTAGTGGCCCACCATGAGGCACCGCAGAGTGGCCGACCTGATGACCCCCAACGCCGTCACCGTCCAACGGGGCACCCAGTTCCGGGAGATCGCGAGGCTGCTCGACGAGTACGACATCACGGCCGTGGCGGTCGTCGACGACGACGGCCGGCCGGTGGGGGTGGTTTCCGAAGCCGATCTGCTGCGCCGGCAGCTCTCCAAGGCCGGGGCGGCCACCGCCGGGGCGATCATGACCAGCCCGGCCGTGGTCGCGCGGCCGGAGTGGAGCGTCGTCGAGGCGGCCCGGACGATGGAGGAGCGCCGGGTCAAGCGGCTGCCCGTGGTCGACGACGCCGACCGGCTCATCGGGGTGATCAGCCGCAGCGACCTGGTCCAGCTGTTCCTGCGGCGCGACCGCGCGATCCAGGAGGAGATCCTGGAAGAGGTGCTGACCCGCACGCTGGGGGTCGCGCCGTCCGCTGTCACCGTCGACGTCACCGACGGCACCGTGACGCTCACCGGCGCACTGGAGCGCAAGAGCCTGGTGGCGATCGCGGTCCGGCTCTGCGAGAGCGTGGACGGGGTGATCGAAGTGATCGACCGCCTCACCTTCGACCGTGACGACGCCGTTCGGGACGGTCGGGCACCGGACGGCACCACCGTCCGGCCCGCGCCGGAACCGGGCTGACGGCGCCGCCCGCCCCGGTGCCCCGGACGGCGCACCGGGCCGGGCAGCCGCCGTCGGCCGGGGGTGTACTTGACCCACAGCGAACCGTACGGACAGCAAGGTCGGCCGCCGGTCGCCGCCGGCGGCCCGTGAACGAGGGGAGCGGGCCCGTGTCGCCCTCGGACGCCACTGACCTCCCGGCCCGTCCGGACCGGATGTTCGATCGTGCCGAGGCGTGGGCGGACCTGGTGCGCTTCGCCCGCGAACCCGGCCCCGGACCCACCCTCGCCCTGGTCTCCGGGCAGCGCCGGCAGGGCAAGACCTTCCTGCTGGAGGCGGTGGGCCGGGCCACCGACGGCTTCTACTTCGACGGGCAGGCGGCGGCCGAGGCGGAATCCCTGCGGCGGCTGGCCGAGCGGCTCGCCGAGCACACCGGCGCGGCGCGGCCGCCGCACTGGCACCGCTGGGACGAGGCGGTGGAGGCGATGTTCGCGCTGGGCGACGAGCGGCCGGCGCCGGTGATCATCGACGACTTCCCCGACCTCGTCGGGCACAGCCCCGCACTGCCCGCGGTGCTGCACGGCGCGTACCTGCGCGTGCGCCGGGAGCGCCCGGACAACCGCCTGCGCCTGATCCTCAGCGGCGCCAGCCCCGCCGTCATCCGCAGGCTCTTCGCCGGCCCGTCGTCGCTGCACGCGGTGGCGTCCCTGGAACTGGCCGTCCCGCCGTTCGGCTTCCGCAAGGCGGCCCGCTTCTGGGGCATCCGGGCGCCCCGGCTCGCGGTGCAGGTGCACGCCGTCGTCGGCGGCACCCCCGCCTACCGAGGCGACCTGGTCTGCGACGACGTGCCCGCCGGCCCCGACGACTTCGACTCCTGGGTGTGCCGGACCGTCCTCAACCCCCGGGTGCCGTTGTTCTGGGAGGCCCGCCACCTGCTGGAACAGGAGGGCGACTACGCGGACCGCGCACTGTGCCACTCGGTGCTGGTGGCGATCGCCGGCGGCCGGTCCACCCCGGGCGGGATCGCCGACCGCCTCGGAGCCTCGTTGCACGACGTCTCGCACGTCCTGGCCGTGATGCACAAGCACGGGCTGCTGCACGCCGAACCCGACGCGTTCCGCCCGGGGCTGACCCGCTACCGCATCGCCGAACCCCTGCTGGCCTTCGAGCACGCCATCGCCTGGCCGCACCGCGCCGCGCTGGAACAGGAGGACCCGGCCAGCGTCTGGCACCGGATCCGGCCGGAGTTCGACGCCACGGTGGCCGCCCCGCACTTCGCCCAGCTCTGCCGTGACTGGGCCACCCAGTACGCGGCCTGGGACACCTTCGGGGGCGAGGTGAGCACGGCGGTCCGCGGCACCGTGCCCGATCCGGCGGGCGACGCCCGGCTCGACGCCGAGGTGGTGGTCCGGGGCATCGCCGACGGCCGCCCGGGGGTGCTGCTGTCGGTCGGGCTGGCCCGCTTCGGTGAGGTGATGGACGCCCCGCACCTGGAGCGGCTGCGCCGGCTCCTGGCCCTCCTCACCGCGGCCGGCGAGGACACCGGTCAGGCCGTGCCGGCCTGCTACAGCGGCGTCGGCTTCGGCCCGGAGCTGCGTGCCGCGGAGGCCAAGGGCGAGGTCCTCCTCGTCGGCGCGGACCGTCTGTACCACGGCGAGTGACCACCAAGAACCGACGAGGTGTCAGGCAGCGGGCGGCCCGCCGAGTCGCGGCGGCGCGCCGGCGGTGCCCAGCATGGAAGGAGCAGAAGCTTCTGCTGTCGCACCGGGAGGTGACCGTGAGGGAACTGCCGAGGCACCACCGCGCCGGCCCCCTGGGGGAGCACGGGCCGGGCCGGCCCCAGCCGACGGCCGACTTCCAGGAGATCTTCGACCGGATGAACCACTTCCTCCAGGCCGCCTCGCGCACCCCGTCCCCGACCGGGACGACCGCCTTCGTCCCGCCGGCCGACCTGCACGAGACCGAAGCGGCCTACGTCGTCGAGTGCGAACTGCCGGGGATCTCCCGCGAGGACGTCGACGTCGAGGTCGGCGAACACGAGGTGATCGTCTCGGGGGAGGTGCGGGAGTCCGGGCAGGAGGGCACGCTGCGCCGTCGCGGCCGGCCCACCGGCACGTTCGCGTACCGGGCGCTGCTCCCGGTGGACGTCCAGGCCGACGAGGTGACCGCCACGCTCTCCCACGGCGTCCTCACGGTGACGGTGCCCAAGGCCCAGGCGGCCACGCCGCGGCACGTCGAGATCCAGGGGTGAACCGCCGGGGTGCCGCGGGGCGTTGCCCGCCGGCCGTCCGGCGTCCCCCGTGCGGTCCGCGGCCGCGCACGCACACTGGAAGCAGGCGCGGCGCACGCCCCGACGCGGCGTACGCGCAGAGTCACGGCAGCGCAGGGAAGGGTGAGCGGCCATGGAGGCACACGAGGGAGACGTACTGCGGTTCACCGGACGCGCAGTGGGCGATCCGGAGCACCGGGCCACCGTCGTCGAGGTGCTTGGCCCCGGCGGCGAACCCCCGTACCGGGTGCGGTACGAGGACGGTCACGAGACGGAGATCTTCCCCGGCCCGGGCTGCGTGACCGAGGGCGCCCGCGGGGGCCGGCCGGCGCGGGCCGAAGCGCCCCGGCACGCGGTGTAGTCCCCATGGCACGGAAAGCGGCGGGCCGCCGCCGCCACCGGACGCAGCCCACCGGAATCGGAAGTCGGGGCCGCCCGGGCCGCCCCGACCGGAAGGACCGCCCGGGCCGCACCGACCAACCGGGAGGCGTCGGGACACCTGGCCCGGCCGACGCTCCCGACGGCACCGGCCCCCACCCCGTCCGGGCCGACGCGGTCCCCGGCGGTCGGCTGCCACCGCGCCAGGAACCGAAGCAGAAGCGGCCGGTGCGGACCATCCGGGTGCCCGGCCTGTTCGGCTGAACCGGCGGTCCGGTCACCGAAGTCGCCGGCCCGGACCGGGGCGCGCAGCATGGAACCAGGCATGCATCACACCAGCCGACCACAGTCCTCGCGGAGGTGACCGCGATGAACATGCCCGTGCGACACCGGCCCGGCAGCCTCCTGGAACAGGTCCTGCCGCCGTTGAGTTGGGGCGAGCCGATCGCCTCGGAGTTCGACGACCTCTACGAGCGGATGGGCCGCCTCCTGGAGTCCGCCGGCGGCACGTCCGCGCTCGGCGGACGGCCTCACTGGGCGCCGCTGGCGGATCTGCACGAGACGGACCGGGCGTACGTCGTCGAGGCGGAACTGCCCGGTGTGCAACGCGACGCCATCGACGTCGAGATCGCCGACCGGGAGCTGCGCATCAGCGGTGAACACGAGGAGTGCGCGCGGGAGGGCGTCCTGCGCCGTACCACCCGCCGGACCGGCCAGTTCGAGTTCCGCGCGGCGCTGCCCGTGGACGTCAAGACCGACGAGGTCACGGCCAACCTCACGGACGGGGTGCTGACGGTGACCATCCCCAAGGCGCAGGCCGCGACGCCACGACACATCGAGATCACCGACTGACCCCGGGAACGGCGGGCGCGGCGACGGCAGTTGTCGCGCCTGCCCGTACGTCTCAGCGATCTGAAACACCGTCAGTCCGGCTGGCCAGGCACCGATCGCCCACGCACACTCCGCCGCACGCACGCACGCACGCACCACCGTGGGGCCTCCGCGAGAAGTCGTGCACCTGAGCCCGGAAACCCGCCCTGAGCTGGGACGATGTCCATCGATTGACATGCAACCAAACGGCTGCCTATCGTTGGATGTGCAGCCATCCGGCTGCACATCAGGGGTGGGGCAGGAGAACGGGCATGGACGAGGTCTTCAAGGCACTGGCCGACGCGGGGCGCCGCCGGCTGCTGGACAGCCTCAACGCCCACAACGGACAGACCCTGCGGGAGCTGTGCGCGGAGCTGGACATGACCCGGCAGTCGGTCAGCAAGCACCTCGCCGTCCTGGAGGCGGCCCACCTGATCACCACCCTCCGCCGCGGACGGGAGAAGCTGCACTACCTCAACGCCGAGCCGATCAACGCCCTCGCGGACCGCTGGCTCAGTCACTACGACCGCGGCCGGGCCCGCGCCCTCGCCGACCTCAAGCACGCACTGGAGGCACCCCCCATGGACAGCAACGCGTTCGTCTACGCCACCTACATCCGCACCACGCCGGAACGGCTCTGGCAGGCCCTCACCGATCCCGCCTTCACCCGTCGCTACTGGGGAGTGGAGTTCGCTTCGGACTGGCGGACCGGATCACCCATGACCTGGACCGAGCGCGGCGCCACCACCGACCACCCCGAACAGGTCGTCCTGGAGTCCACCCCGCACCGAAGGCTCTCCTACACCTGGCACACCTTCACCCCCGAGTGGGCCGCCGGCGCCGGGGTCGCCGACGACGTGCTCGCCCGGCTCGCGGCCGAGCCGCGCTCCAAGGTGACGTTCGAGATCGAACCGCTCGGCGACCTGGTGAAGCTCACCGTCGTCCACGACGGCTTCGCCCCCGACTCCACCGCCCGCGGCATGGTCCAGCACGGTTGGCCCGCCCTGCTCTCCAGCCTCAAGACCCTGCTGGAGACGGGTGAAACGCTGCCCGAGCCCGCACGGGCGTGAGCCCGGGCGCCCGGCGGCCGGCCAGCGCCCGGGCGGCGAGCTCGAAGCGCAGCGCGCACTCGTGCCGCCCTCGGCCCGCGCCCGCCGGGTCGATGGCTGGTTCGAACGCCCGCTGGAGGACGACCACCAACTCGTCGTGCTTGGCGGTGAAGTAGGCGAGGTTGCGCCGCCACTGCCGGTGCCGCGCCGGGGACACCGGCGCCCGGTGCAGGTGGTACACCGCCGCCTCGGTGGCGTACCGCAGCCGCAGACCGCGCCGGACGAGCCGGAAGCCCAGTTCGGCGTCCTCCAGGCCCCAGCCGACGAACGCCTCGTCGAACCCCCCGGCGGCCAGCAGGTGACTGCGCCGGACCGAGGCGTTGCACGCCCACAGGTAGTGCCAGGCAGTCTCCAGTCCGGCCAGTTCGCAGCCGAACGCCTCCAGTACCGGCTCCCGTTCGTCGCCGCGCACCACCGGCGGCAGCGCCTCGAAGCTGAACTCGTACCGCAGCCGCTCCCGGTCGACCGGCCCGTCCCCCAACTGGAACCGCCGGCCGACCACCACCAGGTCGTCCCTCCCGGCATGGGCCCGGACGTGCTCGGCCAGGAACGTCGGCGCCACCACCTGGTCCGCGTCGAGCAGTACGACGAGGTCACCGACCGCCTGCGCCAGGCCGAGGTTGCGGGCCCGGGCCCGGCCGGACGCGGGGGAGCGGGGCTCGTACACGTAGCACAGGTCCAGGCCGGCCGGGAGGGCGGCGACCATCCGGTCCGTGCCGTCGGTCGAGCCGTCGTCCACCACGATCACCTCCGCCGAGTGCTCCGCGTCGAGCGACTGGCGGGCCAGGGACAACAGGCACAGTTCCAAGGCGTCACGGGCACGGTAGGCGGGGATGACGACGCTGATCCTCATGCTCCGGTGGGCCTCATTCCTCGACGGGCGGCAGCCTGGTGAAGGAGATCCGTGACCGATGCTCACCCGGAGACGTGGCGGTGCCCACGGCGTTCGACGACTCGGGGATGCCCTGGTGTCTGCCGGGGTGCGCGGCGTGGTGCGGGTGACGCGGGAAGTGAACCACTGGGTCAAGAAGAGGGTCAACGGCACTCTTCCGGGTGGGAATCGAGCGCCTTGACGCGGACGTCCCCGTGCGGTAGCGCGCTCGCGCGGCGCGCCGGCCGCACGGCTGAGGACGGTGGGACGCGGGCCGCGTCCTGTGGCGCGGGCAGACGCCGACGCGCACGCCGCCAGGACGCTCGGGCGACCCGGGCCGGGTCCCGCCACGGTGCGCAACAGCCCGAACGGCGGAACGGAAACCGGACCGAACACGGCCGAGAAGTCCGCCCCGCGGAGGGGACGGACCCCAACTGCCGTGCCCGCCGCGGCTATCGGCGCCGCTCCACCCGCCGCTCGTCCCACACCGGCTCCGGAGCCTCCCGGACCTTGCCGTCCTGTCCGAAGACCAGATAGCGGTCGAAGGACCGGGCGAACCACCGGTCGTGGGTCACCACCAGCGCCGTCCCCTCGTACGCCTCCAGGCCCTTCTGGAGGGCCTCGGCCGATTCCAGGTCCAGGTTGTCCGTCGGTTCGTCCAGCAACAGCGCGGTCGTCCCGCCGATCTCCAGCAGCAGGATCTGGAACCGGGCCTGCTGCCCGCCGGACAGCTTCTCGAAGGGCTTGTCACCGTGCTGGTCGAGCTCGTACCGGCGCAGCGCGCTCATCGCCGGACCCCGGCTCCGCGCGTGCTCGGTCCACAGGATGTCGACCAGCGTGCGCCCCAACAGCTCCGGCCGGGCGTGCGTCTGCGCGAAGTGCCCCGGCACGACCCGGGCGCCCAGCTTCCACTGCCCGGTGTGCGCGACCTCCTCGCCGGCCAGCAGGCGCAGGAAGTGCGACTTCCCCGAACCGTTGGACCCGAGGACGGCGACCCGCTCCCCGTAGAAGACCTCCAGGTCGAACGGCTTCATCAGACCGGTCAGTTCGAGCTGCTGACAGGTCACCGCACGGACGCCGGTGCGGCCGCCCTTCAGCCGCATGGTGATCTTCTGCGGACGCGGCGGCTCGGGCGGCGGGCCGATCTCCTCGAACTTCTGCAACCGCGTCTGCGCCGCGTGGTACCGCGACGCCATCTCGTCGCTGCGCTTCGCGTACTGCCGCATGTCGACCACCAGCCGCTTCAACTGGGCGTGCTTCTCGTCCCAGCGCCGGCGCAGCTCCTCGAACCGCTCGAACCGCTCGGCCCGCGCCGCGTGGTACGTCGCGAAGCCGCTGCCGTGCACCCACACGTCGCTGCCCGCCGGCCCGGGCTCCACGCTCACGATCCGCTCCGCCGCACGCGACAGCAGTTCCCGGTCGTGCGAGACGAACAGCACCGTCTTGCGGGTCTCCCGCAACTGCCCTTCGAGCCACTGCTTCCCCGGTACGTCGAGGTAGTTGTCCGGCTCGTCGAGCAGCAGCACCTCGTCCGTGCCCCGGAGCAGCGACTCCAGCACCAACCGCTTCTGCTCGCCGCCGGAGAGCGTCCGCACCGCGCGCCACTGCGCCTTCTCGTAGGGGATGCCGAGCGCGGACATCGTGCACATGTCCCAGACCGTTTCGGCCTCGTACCCGCGGGCCTCCGCCCAGTCGCTCAGTGCCTGGGCGTACTGCATCTGCGCGGCCTCGTCGTCGCGCTCCATGATGGCCGTCTCGGCCTCGTCGACGGCGTGCGCCGCCTGCCGGATCCGTTGCGGCGCGACCGTGACGAGCAGGTCGCGCACGGTCCGTTCGTCCCGCACGGAGCCGACGAACTGGGGCATCACTCCCAGCCCCCCGCTGACCGTCACCGAGCCCCCGTGGGGCTTCAACTCGCCCGAGATCAGCCGCAACAGCGTGGTCTTGCCCGCGCCGTTCGCCCCGACGAGCGCGGCGACGGCACCCTCGCCCACCCGGAACGAGGCGTCGTCGAGCAGCACCCGCCCGTCCGGCAGGTAGTACTCCACGTGTGCGACTTCTACATGCCCCATAAATCGGCCCAAACGTAAGGAAGCGAGAGAACGGAGGAACCTTGCGCCGGAGGCCGCGCGAGCACCGGCATCCCCGCAGGCGGGAGCGCGTCCCGCTTTGTCACTGTATCGGAAGGGGGAACACGCGCCGAGCGGCGAACTCCGCTCGCACTCTCCCCCGCCAGCGCCCTTTCGGCCAAACGCATTTCCCCGCGACAGCGGATACCGGCCACCGCTCCGACAGCTGCCTGGCGTGGACCATCCGTCCGCCGGCTGCTGCCAGATCTACCCCACGGCGCCCTCAGCGCGGTACCGCCTCACAGAGCGCCGCGGCGACCGCGACCTCGGTGCCCGCGAGGCCGATCGCCCCGGTCCGTCGCGCCCCCAACTCCGCGCCGTGCACCACGGCCCGCAGCCGGCCGTCCGCCGTGCTCCACACCGCGACCAGTTGCTCCGCGCCCACGAGGGTGTCGTATGCACGGAAGCCGAACAGCTGCCGGGACCGCAGGTGGCCCGCGGTGACGACCAGGTCGCCGGCCCCGAGCGCGGCCCGGACCCGGGGCGGCGCGACCAGGTCGTCGTGGTGCGCCGAGAGCAGCGCCGCCCGCACCGCCCGGACCGCGGTCGCGGCATCCAGGCGGGCGCGGACCTCGTCGTCGTCGAGCAGGAGCACGGGCACCGGCACGGTCCTTCCGCTGGGAAACGGGCAGCGAGGTCACTGTGCCGCACCGGAGCCGTGCGGTCATCCGTCGTGCGACCTGCGTCCGCGGACGGATGCGGGTCGGTTCAGCCGGCCGGTTTCACGTTGGTTGCCCGGACCACGGGGCGCAGCGCGCGGGCCAGGCGGGCGGCGTCGCCGACCGCCCAGAAGTGGACGAAGAACAGGCGGGGTTTGTCCCGCAGGCCGTGGTTGTGGAGTTCGACGAGCTTGACGTCGGCCTTCCGCAGCAGGCGGAGGACCTGTTGGACCTCGTCGGCGACCATGCAGCAGTCCGCGCTGACCGCGGCCCGGCCGTTGCCCAGCGGTTGGAAGTTGAAGGCGCTGGTCGAGCCCAGGCCCGGGGGCAGCACCATGTAGCCGTCGACGATCTTCTCCTTGCGGACGAAGATGCACTTGTAGATGCCGTCGTCGGCGGAGCCCTTGGCCCCCATGGCGTCGTCGATCGCGCCGGTGTCCAGGTCGTCCGGCGTGGCGGTGTCGGACGACCTGGGGCGCGGGGTGGCGGTTTCGTCGAACGCCGCGCGGATGCCGCGCGCCAGCTCCAGCGGGTCGTGGCCGTGCTTGTGCACGTGCAGCCACCAGACGTCGGGCCGCTGTGCGAGCAGGTGCTTGTGCAGCGCGGTGATGCCGATCCGGTGCCTTTGCAGGGCGTCGACGAAGTCCTGAAGTTCGTCCTCGGTCACCACCACGTCGCCCATCAGCAAGGTGCTGCGGTCGGAGTAGCGGACGAAGGAGACGTGCGAGCCGAGGGCGAGGGACGGTTTGACGTGCACCTGGTGCGAGACCAACCGGAGGTCCCGACGGGGGAACCCGGTGTGGTACATGACCTTGCGCTTCAGGTCGCCGGGGCCGCCCAGGACCTTGGCCACGGCCTTCCAGTCCTTGAGGGTGGTGTGGACCGGCTCGATCAGCTTCTGCGCGAGCTCGACCGGTTCCGTCGCCGGGGCGGCGGTGCGGGCGCGCGCCGGGCTCGGTGCCGCGGCGAGCAGCGGGGCGAGGGCCGCCGCCGCCATCACGCGCCGCCGCGCGGTTCCCGCGCCGCCGGGGCCGGTGTGCTGCGGTCTGTCTCCAGTCATGACGTGCCTACCTCCGCGATGACCACCATGAGAAGTTGGAAGCATGGCTGATCTGAGGACCCGTCAGCTCACTGGTGGGGGCCAGGTGGGCTAAGGCGATCATCGTCAGGGGTGAGTCGGCGGGCGGGCGAGTGCCGATGACGGTGGATCAGCCGCCGGCCCGTGCGCCGACGTGACCGAGGGCCCGGCGGCCGATTCCCGGGCGGACCGGGCCGCGTTCCGCCGGTCGTTCGCGACCCGCTGGCCGTTCAGTCGCCCGCCTCAGCCAGCCGTCGCAGCAGCGGTTCGACCTCCACCAGCCGGCGGATCTCGTCCGGTTGGAGCGCGGTGAGGCGCCGGGCCAGTACCTGCGCCTCACCACGGGCCACGTTCGCCAGCGTCGCGGTGCCCTCCTCGGTGAGCAGGACCCGGCTGGCGCGGCGGTCCTGCGGGTCGGCCTCCCGACGGACCAGGCCCGCCGATTCCAGGCCGAGCACCGCCGCGGTGGCCGTGGGTTGGGAGCAGGGCACCCACTGCGCGATCTGCCCGATCCGGGACGGCCCGCGCTGGGTCAGCAGGGCCAGCACGGCGATGTGGGTCAGCTGGATGCTGTCCGCGGTGGCGGACCTGCGCAGGCTGCGGGTGAGCCGGTGCAGCGAGATCACCAGTTGCAGTGCCGCGTCGTCACCGATCGTCATCGCCCACCCTTCGCCTGCGTGCCGGACCCGGTCCGCGGCGGATTCCCCGTGCGGGGCCCGCCGTTGATCAGGAGAGCGTAATGGTGGGGGAGTACATCTCCAACCACAGGGCCAGGTCCAGGGTTCGTTCGAGGCCGCGCCGCGACGCCTGGGTGATCTGCGGCGCCTCGTGGTCCGCGGCGCGCGTGAGCCAGTCCCGGTCGACGAGGTCGAAGACCTGGTGCGAGGGGCGCGCCAACAGGTCCTTGGCGTGCTGCTGCAGCGCCACCGCGTACTGCGGGTCCTGGGTGGAGGGGTACGGGCTCTTCACCCGGTCGTACACCGACCTGGGCAGCACGTCGGCGGTGGCCTCGCGCAGCAGGCTCTTCTCGCGGCCGTCGAAGGATTTCAGGGACCACGGCGCGTTGTAGACGTACTCGACCAGGCGGTGGTCGCAGAACGGGACGCGCACCTCCAGTCCGACGGCCATGCTCGCCCGGTCCTTGCGGTCCAGCAGGATCCGGACGAAGCGCGTCAGGTGCAGGTAGCAGATCTTGCGCATCCGGAACTCGAAGTCGCTCTCGCCGTCGAGCCGTTCGACGTCCTTGACGGCGCGGTCGTAGCCGTCCTGTATGTAGGTGCCGAGGTCGAGGGCGCCGGTGACGTTCGGTTTGAGGATGTTCCCGTCGTCGCCGAAGTGCTGGGTGAAGCGGACCAGCCAGGGGAAGGTGTCGGCGTTGCGGGCCTCCTCGTCGAAGAACTGCTTGTACCCGCCGAACACCTCGTCCGCCGACTCGCCGGACAGCGCCACCGTCGAATGCTCGCGGATCGCCTTGAACAGCAGGTACAGGGAGGCGTCCATGTCGCCCAGGCCCATCGGGAGGTCGCGGGCGCGCAGCACCTTGGCGCGCACGTCGAGGTCGGCCAGGGCGGCGGAGTCCAGCACGATGTCCTGGTGCTCGGTGCCGGCGAGCCGGGCCACGTCGTGCACGTAGGGGGTGTCGGGGGTGGCGCGCAGGTCGTCGGCGATGAAGTTCTCGGTCTGGCCGACGAAGTCGACGGCGAAGCTCCGCACCGTCTCGCCCGTCTCGGCGAGCTGACCGGCCGCGAGGGCGGTCATCGCCGACGAGTCCAGACCGCCCGACAGCAGGGTGCAGCGCGGCACGTCGGAGACCAGCTGGCGGCGGACGATGTCGTCGAGCAGGGTGCGGACGTGCCCGACGGAGGTCTCGCGGTCGTCCTGGTGGGCGCGGGTCCGCAGCGACCAGTAGACGTGCCGGCGCACCCCGTCCGCGTCGACGGTCACCACGGTGCCCGGCTCGACCTCGTGCATGCCGTCCCACACGGCGTGCCCGGGGGTCTTGACGAAGGCGAAGAGCTCGCGCAGGCCGTCGAGTTGGACCCGGCGGGCGGCGAGCGGGTTGGCGAGGATGGCCTTGGGCTCGGAGCCGAACAGCACGCCGTCGGCGGTGGGGTAGTAGTAGAACGGTTTGATGCCCATCCGGTCGCGGATCATCACCAGCCGTCGGCGCTGCTCGTCCCAGACGGCGAACGCGAACATCCCGTTGAGGCGTTCGGCGACCGCTTCGCCCCACTCCAGGTAGCCGCGGAGCACCACCTCGGTGTCCGAGTCGGTGGTGAAGCGGTGGCCCTTGCCCACCAGTTCGCTGCGGAGCTCGCCGAAGTTGTAGGTCTCGCCGGAGTAGACGAGGACGACCTGGCTGCCGTCGGCGCGCTCGGCCGTCATCGGTTGGCGCCCGCCGGGCAGGTCGATGATGGCGAGGCGGCGGTGGCCGAGCGCGGCCGGACCCCGCACCCAGGTGCCGCGGTCGTCAGGTCCGCGGCAGGACATCGTCTCGGTCATCGCGTCCACGGTCTCCTGCTCGGAGCGCAGCTCGCGGTCGAAGGAAATCCAGCCGGTGATGCCACACATGCCATGTCCTCCTGCTCCGAACCCTGGGGCGCCGGTGCCGGGTGGGGTGCCGCGGCAGGCCGGGAATCCGGGAGGGCGGGCAACGCCGAAGAACGGTGGCCCGACTCGCTCCGCCAGAGTCAGTTGTATCGAGCACCTATGTAACGAGGGTGTTCCTCGGAGGCCGGTCGCGTCAACCGGGGCGCACCACGGGCCGGGGTGCGCAGGGACGCGCCGGGGCGCACGGAGCGCGGCCACTGATCTGTGGCGGGCGCGCTGACCTGCGCGTCCGCCGCGGGGGAGGGAAAGGGCGCGGTCCGGGGCGGGCCGGGCGCCCGACGGAAACGGGGGAAAGGTTTTACCGGGAGGTGACGGAGCCGGGCCGGCCCGGCCGGCGGGCCGCGGCCCGCCGCCCGCGTCAGATGCTCTTCCGCCGGGTGCGCCCGGTCACCGGCACGTCCAGGGCGCGGGCGATGCCCACCACGCCCTCGTCGAGGCGCTGGAGGTGCCGCAGCACGCGGAAGGCCACGGTGTGTGACGGCGGCACCGGCGAGCCGTCCGCGTCCAGCAGCGAGGCGATGCTCGCACCCGCCTCCACCTCGCCGTCGGCGGGCTCCTCCTTCACCCGCGCGGAGATCAGGTCGATGTTCTGCCCGATGCGCCGGCCGACGCGTTCCAGCCGGGGGTCGGCCGCCACGGAACGGCTGGACGGCAGGACTTCGGCGGTCGCCGCCAGCGACCGCGCGTGGTAGGCGCAGGTCTCCAGCAGGGCCACCAGGTACCTGGCGGTCTGCCGGCGCACCCGCAGCGGGGTGATCGGGTGCACCAGCGGCTGGGTGGAGCCGCGCAGGTCGTTCAGCGCGGTGTCCAGATCGCGCGCCAGCGTGAGCAGGTCCGCCGACGGGCCGCCGGAGAGCTGTCCGACGGCCGCCGACACCGCGTCCCGCAACCGCTCCAGGACCGTGCTCAGGTGCTCGTCGGTGCGCCGGTCGGTGTGCACCGGCAGCACCAGCGCCGCGGCGATGATGCCGCACGCCGCACCCAGTGCCGTCTCCTCGATGCGCAGCACCAGCGTCGCGACGCTGTAGGTGTTCAGGAGCGTGTAGAGCAGCCCGAGCATCGCGGTGACGAAGAAGGACATCAGCGCGTACGACAGCGGCGCGGTGAAGAACATCCCGAAGACGCAGAGCAGCACCAGGGCGAACGCCGTCCAGGTGTGGTTGCCCACCAGCCCGGCCAGCCCCACACCGGCGATCACGCCGAGCACCGTGCCCAGCAGCCGGCGGTAGCCCTTGACCAGGACCTCGCCTGTGGAGGCCGTGTTGAGGAACACCACCCAGCAGGTCAGCACCGCCCAGTACCAGCGCTGGGTGGACAGGAACTCGCCGCCCACGATGGCCAGTGCGGAGCCGGCCGCGACCTGGAACGCGGCCCGGGTGGTGGGCCGCTGCAGACCGGTGCGGGTGTCCTCCTCTTCCTCCTCGACGCCGACTATCGCCAGGTCCTCGGCGTCGAACTCCTCCCGCGAGCGGGCGGTGGCCAAGGTGTCGTCGGACTCGTCCTGCGGCCCGTCCAGCGCCAGCCGCAGGCCCAGCACCGCGCGGGCGGCCTCACCCAGCGCACGGAAGGCGTCCTGCACGGCCATCGAGCCGCGCGGCAGGTCCTCCTCGTCGCGGTAGCCGAGCAGGCGGTTGCGTACGTGGGCCAGGGCGGTGCCGCGGTCCCCGGGCGCCCGGCGGGCCACCAGCAGGCCCAGCGCGTAGAGGTCCCGGCGGAGCGTGGCCACGGCGTCGCCCTCGGACTGCATGCGGTTGCCGGTCGCCGGCACCGGGGCGTGCGGAAGGTGCAGGGTGAGGGTGTCGGTGCGCTCCGCGCTGCGGGCGTTGAGCAGCGTCATCCCGAGCCGCTCGGCGGCGATCTCGGCGTCCGCGATGCGGCGCTGGAGCAACGAGGCGGTGGTCGCGTCGCGGGTGCCCTCCTCCAGGCGCCCCTGGATCATCAGCGCCGTCTCGTGCAGCCGGGCGGTGTGCCGCCGCAGGTCGTCGAGGACGCCGTCCAACTCCTCGGGCCCGGCGTCCACCAGCTCCCGGTGGGTGGCCACCAGCTGGGCGAGGCGGGCCCGGAACGCCTCCCGCAGCCGGCTCAACGTGCGTTCGGGGGAGTCCGGGAAGACCGCGAACCGGACCACCGCGCTGCACGCGAACGCCACCGCCAGGGTCAGGAACAGCTCCGGCAGCGTCGCCGCTGTCGCGTGCACGAACAGCGAGAGGAAGTAGACCTGAAAGCCGATCAGCCCCAGCGCCGTGCCGCGGTCGCCGAACCGGCGGGCGTACGCGGCGCCGAAGATCAGCGCGATGAAGAACAGGTCACCGGCGACGATCCGGCTGTGCAGCAGCGCTCCCAGCGCCACCGCGGCCAGCGCCACCGGCAGCCCCAGGGCGAGGGTGACGGCCTGGCCGCGCACCTCCTTCTCCCGGATGGCGAAGGTCGAGACCATCGCCGCCATCGCCCCGGCCACCAGGAGCGTGACGCTGGTGCCGAGCAGGGCCAGGACGACGAGGGTCAGCACGATCGCCCCCACCGTCCGCAGTCCCGCCATCAACCGCAGCAGTCCCGGGTCGGACGCCGCGAAGCGGTTCCACGTGCCGGAAACGGTCCGTCGTATCGCTGCCTTCACGCTGCCCTACGCTCCCCATCCTGGCATCGACCGAGGTCACGCGCCTCGGCCGGGCGCCCCCAGCATCGCACGAGGAGCGTCGGAACGGCCGGTGCGTGTGCCGTCAGGCAGCTTCGTAGGCGGCGCCCGCGACCGCCAGGTCCTCCCAGGCCATGCCGACGCCCTTGAAGAGGCGGGGGCGTTCCGGGTCCGCGCTGGCGGCCCCGCCGGCCAGTGCGGCGAGCGTCACCAACTCCTCACGGGCCAGCCGGCCGCCCTCCAGTTCCGGGATGAGGTCGCCGGCCTCCCGCGCCGCGGCGGCCCGCGACTCCACCACCACGGTGCTGCGCAGCACGGTGGTGCCGTCCACCTCGCGGCTGCCGCGCTCGTGCGATCCGACGGCGGCGACGGTGGCGTGCGGCGGGAGCAGCGTCCCGTCGAAGAGCGGGGTGCGGGCGGTGGTGCAGCAGGCGACGAGGTCGGCGTCGGCGACGGCGGACGGTTCGCCGGCCGCGACGTCGAGCCCGGTGTCGTGGCGGGCCGCGGCCACGAACCGTTCGACGTTCGCGGGGGTGCGGCCCACCACGGTGACGCGGGTGAGCGGGCGCACCGCGCGCAGCGCGTCCAGGTGGCCGCGGGCCTGCGGGCCGGTGCCGAACACCACCAGGTGACCGGCGTCGGGCACCGCGAGCAGGTCGACGGCGAGGGCGGACACCGCGGCGGTGCGCACGGTGGTCAGCGCGATGCCGTCGAGCAGGGCGAGCGGGGCGAGGGTCGGGGCGTCGAAGAGCAGGTACTGGCCCTGGACGCGGGGGAGTCCGGCGGCGGGGTTGTCGGGGGCGACGGTGGCGACCTTGACGCCCGCGTACCGGCTGCGGTGCGCCGGCATCAGCAGGAGCTGGCCGTGCTCGACGGGCACGATGGTGCGCGGCGGATCGGCTTCCGGGTCCGGCCCGTCGTGCAGGGCGGTGCGCAGCGCTGCGACGGCTGCGGCCATCGGGAGGGCGCGCAGCAGGTCGGCCTCGTCGAGGATGCGGGGCGGCTGGGGGGAGGACGGCGTGGGGCTCATGCCGCCGAGTCTGCCCCGGCCGGCTGGTGGGATGCGTGATCTTCGGCCGGGCGGGCGGGGCCGTGGCGGGTGGGGGAGGAGCGCCCCGGCGGACCGCTCCTCCCCGGCCTCAGCAGGCGCCCAGGTCCTGCCAGACGCCCGAACCGCCGGTGGACGGGGCCTCGCCCTGGGTCCACCACCGGGCCTTCCAGGTGTGGCCGTTGGCGGAGACGGTGTCGCCGCCCACGTAGACCGTGCCCGCGCTGTAAGGGCTGGCCGCGCAGCTGCCGCCCGGGGGCGTGGTGGGCGGGGTGGTCGGCGGCGTGGTGGGCGGGGTGGCGCCGGCGAACTTGACCGAGAACTTGGTGAAGTCCCAGGCACCCTGCGGGACGCTGCTACAGGTGCCGGAGGTCCGGCCGTTGTTGTCCGGTGGGGTGCACTGCCGGTCCCGGTTGACGGACCAGTTGGTGAAGCGCGCCATGTGGTGGGAGGTGGCGAAGTCCAGCACGGTCTGGAAGTCCGCCTGGGTGAAGAACTCGCCGGTGTCGCTGCGGCCGTTCATCTGCGAGATGCCCTCGTGGGCGTAGGCGGTGGCCTCGTCCCAGCCGAAGGTGGCGCGCAGGACGGCGTTGAAGTTGGTCAGTGCGGAGGTCTGGGCGGCGGCGCCGGAGAAGCCGCCGTCGAACGGCATGATGGAGAAGTTGTCCGGGACGAAGGACTGGGACTTGGCCTCGTTCAGCATCTGCTTGCCGAACCAGCCGGTGCCGTCGGCGGTGCCGGCGGTGGTGACGGAGACGTAGAGCCCGGGGTTCTTCTGCTGGAGGATCTTGGCGGCGCCGATCTCGTTGTGGATGGCCGCGGTGTTCTCGTACTCCGGCTCCTCCAGGTCGAAGTCGAGCGCCTTCAGGCCGTACTTGTCGACGGCCTGTTGGTAGGCGGCGGCGGTGGCCTCGGGGGTGCCGCACGCCTGGCCGAGCTTGGTGCCGTTGTAGCCGCCGACGGACGCGGAGACGTCGCCGCCCTTCGCGCGGATCGTGGAGATCACTCCGGCCACCGCGGTGTCGGACGCCACCGGGTGGAGGCCGTCCCAGGTCGGCGAGCAGCCGCCGCCGTTGGGCGCGAGGAGGAAGGCTAGTTGGAACGCCTTGAGGCCGGTGGCGTCCATCACCGCGCCGGCGTCCGGCGGGTCGTTGTCGAGCGGCATGAGGTAGGGCGCGGCGGCGTACCAGTTGCTGCCCAGGGAGGTGGGGGCCGGGGCGGTTGCCGCGCCGGCGGGCCGGGCGGGGGCGGGGGCGCCGGTGGCGAGCGCCGTGCCGGCGGCGCCCAGCGCGAGACAGGCCGCCGCGACGGTGGCGGCGAGGGATCTGACGTGACGAGGTGGCACTTGACCTCCACGAGCCGACGAGAGAGGGGGGTGGTCCAGACCAATCGACCACAGAGTGAACCCTCGTCGTGAGCGCGTCAACACTTTGGACTGGGCCAAAGCCGGCCCGACGGCCCATCAGCCATCGTGGATCATGTGTGGTGCGCCACCGGGCCGCGGAAGTTCTCTCCTGGCGGCTTCTCAAGTGCCTTGCTCAGTCTGCGTGTTGACGCTTCGGGCCCGGCGGTCGTCCGGACGGTGTGTGCTCGGGCGGTTAAAGTGCCTGGCGTGTCCCCCGCGTCCTTGATGTCCCGCATGCCCGTACCGGTCCGCCGCGCCACCGGCGCCCTCGCGCTGGCCGCGCTGCCGCTCGCGGGCTGCGCCCCGGCCGGCCCGTCGACCGGGGCCGACCGTCCGTCCCCGACGGCGACCGCCCGTCACGCCGTCCGGCTGCCGGCCGCCGACGCCGTCTTCGACTACCAGATCGGCGGACCGTACCGCCCCGCCGACGACGTCACGGTGGTCTCCCGCGACCGCACCGCACCGCCCGCCGGCGCCGGCCGCTACACCGTCTGCTACGTCAACGCCTTCCAGGCACAGCCCGGCGCCGACGCCCGCCGATGGTGGCAGCGGCACCACCCCGACCTCCTCCTGCGCGACCCGGACGGCGCGCTGGTCGTCGACGAGGACTGGGACGAACCGCTGCTCGACGTCTCCACGCCCGCCAAGCGCACCGCCCTGATGGACGTCGTGGGCCCCTGGATCGACGGGTGCGCCCAGGCCGGCTTCGACGCCGTCGAACCCGACAACCTCGACTCCTACGAGCGCTCCGACGACCTGCTCACCAAGGACGACGCCCGGGCCTTCGCCGCCCTGCTGACCCGCCGGGCGCACGACCGCGGACTGGCCGCCGCCCAGAAGAACACCAGCGACCTGCTGCCCGAACGCCACCGCACCGGCTTCGACTTCGCCGTCACCGAGGAGTGCGCCCGCTACCAGGAGTGCACCGACTACGCCGAGGTCTACGACGACCGGGTCTTCGACGTCGAGTACCGGCGCGCGGACTTCGACACCGCCTGCCGCACCGTCGGCGACCGGCTCTCGGTCACCCTGCGCGACCGCGACGTCAGCCGCCCCGGAACGGACGGCTACGTGCGTCGCGCCTGCTGACCCGCCCGCCCGACCCGCTCGCCGCCGCCCGCGCCGAGCACGCCGACCCGCGCGACGATCACCTAGACTCGCGAAAATGGCCAAGTACTTCGACGTCCATCCGGAAAACCCCCAGCGTCGCACCATCAGCACGGTCGCCGACGCGGTCCGCTCCGGTGCGCTCATCGCCTACCCGACCGACTCCTGCTTCGCCCTCGGATGCCAGCTCGGCAGCCGGGACGGCATCGACCGCATCCGGTCGATCCGCAACCTCGACGACCGCCACCACTTCACCCTGGTGTGCCAGAACTTCGCGCAGCTCGGGCAGTTCGTGCAGATCGACAACGACGTCTTCCGCGCGATCAAGGCGGCCACCCCCGGCAGCTACACCTTCATCCTCCCCGCGACGAAGGAGGTCCCGCGCCAGCTGCTGCACCCGAAGAAGAAGACCGTCGGCGTCCGGATCCCGGACCACACCGTCGCCCAGGCACTCCTGGCCGAGCTGTCCGAACCGCTGCTCTCCAGCACCCTGCTCCTGCCCGACGAGGACGAGCCGCTGACCCAGGGGTGGGAGATCAAGGAACGCCTCGACCACGTCGTCGACGCGGTGGTCGACTCCGGTGACTGCGGCACCGAACCCACCACGGTCATCGACTTCTCGGGCGGCGACGTCGAGATCGTGCGGCGCGGCGCCGGCGACCCGTCGCGCTTCGAGTGACGGGCGGCCCGACGATGACCACGACCCGCAACCGGGCGACGGTGGCGCTCGTCGCGGCGCTGGCCCTTCAGGCGGGCGCGGCCGGCGTGGCGCAGGCCCGGCCGCTGCCGGCGGCGAACGCCCCCGCCGCGTCCCCGGCCGCCCCCTCCCGGGCCGCCGCCCTCCGGATCACCGAGGGCCAGGTCGGTGCGGTCGGGCCCGGCGGCACGCTGTTCTACCCGTCGGTGACCAGCTGCCTGACGGTCACGGTCCGCCTGGCGGACGGCGGGTTGGTCGGCGCGCACGCCAGCCTGTTCCAGGTGCCCGGGGAGTACCGGTCGGACCGGATCCTCGCCGCGCTCCGGGACCGGGTCGGGACGCGGCCGGTCCGCGCCGTGGAGGTGCGCGGCGCGGTGGGTGCCTGGCATCCCGGTTACTTCACCACGGCGATCGAGAGTTACCCCGAGGGCGCCGAGGTCCCGGTGCCCACCCGACCCGACCCCGACGGCCTGGCCCGCGCGGTGGCGGACGGACTCGGCCAACCGCGCGCCGAGGTCACCGTCCAGGACCTCCCCGACGGTGACCAGACGGTGAAGTGAACCACCGTGTCGAACACTTCTTGAAGGCGACAGAGATCCGCCGGTGACCCGGCCCGGCGCCGCGTAAGGGCATCAACTCCCTTTATGCAGACGTACGTTGCTGGTGTCTCGCGGTCACCGTGCGGAACTCCGGTCCCCCCTCTTGACGCACCCTTCACGAAGCTGAAGCATGCGACGGCGGGAGCACGCTCCCCACCCCCCACGTCTTCACTTCCTGAAACAGGAGGGTCGCCCATGACCCCTGCCTCCAAGGAATCCCCCACCCCCGAAAGGCCCGCCGTCGGCCGCCGGGCCGTCCTCGGCGCCGCCGCGGCGGCGGCCGCCGCCCCCGCCCTGCTCGGCCGCACCGCAGCCGCCGCAGCCACCGCCGCTCCGGTGCCCGAGCGCCCGCGCGCCCTGCCCGGCGGCGGCGACCTCGGCCCCAACGTCCTGGTCTTCGACCCGTCCACGCCAGGCATCCAGGCGAAGCTCGACGAGGTGTTCACGAAGCAGGAGAAGGCCCAGTTCGACACCGGACGGTACGCCCTGCTGTTCAAACCGGGCACCTACCACGGCCTCAACGCCCAACTCGGCTTCTACACCTCCATAGCCGGCCTGGGACTCTCCCCCGACGACACCACCATCAACGGCGACGTCACCGTGGACGCCGGCTGGTTCGACGGCAACGCCACCCAGAACTTCTGGCGCTCCGCCGAGAACCTCGCCCTGGTCCCGGTCAACGGCACCAACCGCTGGGCCGTCGCGCAGGCCGCGCCGTTCCGCCGGATGCACGTCCGCGGCGGACTCGACCTGGCGCCCGCCGGCGACGGTTGGGCCAGCGGCGGCTACCTCGCCGACAGTCGCATCGACGGGACCGTGGAGCCGCGCTCCCAACAACAGTGGTACAGCCGCGACAGCGCCGTCGGCGGCTGGTCCAACGGGGTGTGGAACATGGTCTTCTCGGGCGTCGAGGGCGCCCCGGCCCAGACCTTCCCGAACCCGCCCTACACCGTGCTGGACACCACCCCGCTCTCCCGGGAGAAGCCGTTCCTCCACCTCGACGGCGACGCGTACCGGGTCTTCCTGCCCGAGCTGCGGACCAACGCCCGCGGCGTCACCTGGGGCAACGGCACCCCACGCGGCACCTCGCTGCCGCTGTCGCAGTTCTACGTGGCCAAGCCCGGGGACTCCGCGACCACCCTCAACCAAGCCCTCGCCCAAGGGCTCCACCTGTTGCTCACGCCCGGCATCTACCACCTCGGCGAGCCGATCAACGTGACCGCGGCCAACACCGTCGTCCTGGGCCTCGGCTACGCCACCCTCATCCCCGACAACGGTGTCACCGCCCTGAAGACCGCGGACGTCGACGGCATCCGCCTGGCCGGCTTCCTCATCGACGCCGGACCGGTCAACTCCCGCACCCTGCTCGAAATCGGGCCGGACGGCGCCTCGACGGACCACGCCGGCAACCCGACCACCGTCCAGGACGTGTTCCTGCGCATCGGCGGCGCGGGCCCCGGCAAGGCCACCACCAGCATCGTCGTCAACAGCCGGCACACCCTCGTCGACCACACCTGGGTCTGGCGCGCCGACCACGGCGAGGGCGTCGGCTGGGACACCAACCGCGCCGACTACGGCATCCGCGTCAACGGCGACGACGTCCTGGCCACCGGCCTGTTCGTCGAGCACTTCAACAAGTACGACGTGCAGTGGTACGGCCAGCGCGGCCGCACCGTCTTCCTCCAGAACGAGAAGGCCTACGACGCCCCCGACCAGGCCGCCGTCCAGGACGGCGACGTCAAGGGCTACGCCGCCTACAAGGTCGCCGACTCGGTCACCAGCCACGAGGCGTGGGGACTCGGCAGCTACTGCTTCTACAACGTCGATCCCACCATCGTCCAACACCACGGCTTCGCCGCCCCGAACGCACCGGGGGTCACCTTCCACGACCTGCTGGTGGTGTCGCTCGGCGGCAAGGGCCAGTTCGAGCGCGTCATCAACGACACCGGCGCCCCGACGTCGGGCACCTCGACCGTGCCGTCGACCGTGGTGGCGTACCCCTGACGGACCCAGGGCGTCAGGGCGGGCCGCGCCGGCCGCGGCCCGCCCGACGCGGCTCACCCCACCTGGTAGGTGAAGTCGTACGGGAACGACGGCTCGCCGGGCCGGTAGGCGTAGCTGCCCGACCCGGTCAGCCCGGCCAGTTCCCCGGTGCCCGATCCGGGCACGACGTCGAAGGTGCAGCGCACCGTGCCGTCCGGGTCGAACGAGCCGCGCTCCGCCAGGACGAAGGTGCCCGCCCGCCCGTCCAACTGCCCGGTCAGGAGCTCCAGTCCGGTGAACGCGCCGGACTTCTCCGAGGTGTAGACGAGGCTGTACTCGCAGGTCGTGTCGGCGGCCTCGATGCCGCCGGAGAAGGAGTTGGTGACGGAGGCGTGGGCGAGCCGCGGGCCCGCCCCCGCACCGCCGACGGGGCGCTCCTCCCAGTGGGCGGAGGTGATGCGGCCGGTGGTCTGCGCGGGCATGGGGAGTCCTTCCGATCTGCCGCATGGCTGGTGCGGAGGCGATGTGCGACCAGTCTGGCGGCCGTACCTGACACCTCCTGTCAGGTACGCGGGACAATCGGGCCATGCGCGCCGACCGGCTCCTCGCCCTGCTCCTGCTGCTCCAGAACCGTGGGCGGATGACCGCCACCGAACTCGCCGCGGAGCTGGAGGTGTCGGTCCGCACGGTCTACCGGGACGTCGAGGCGCTCGGCGCCGCCGGCGTCCCGGTCCGTGCCGACCGCGGGCCGGACGGCGGCTACCGCCTGATCGCGGGGTACCGCACCCGGCTGACCGGGCTCACCGACGACGAGGCCGGTGCGCTCTTCCTCGCCGGAGTGCCCGGCCCCGCCCGGGACCTGGGGCTGGACGCGGTGCTGGCGACGGCCCAACTGAAGGTCCAGGCCGCGCTCCCGGCGGAACTCGCCGAGCGGACCCGGCTGATCCAGGACCGCTTCCACCTGGACGCCCCGGCCTGGTTCCGGGACGCCGATCCGGTCGCCCACCTGGCGCCGGTCGCCCGGGCGGTGTGGGAACGGCGGGTGGTGCGCACCCACTACCGGCGCTGGCGCGGCGAGGTGCACCGGGAGCTGCGCCCGCTCGGGATCGTCCTGAAGGGCGGCATCTGGTACCTGGCGGCCCTCGTCGACGAGGCGGTGCGGACGTACCGGATCGCGCGGTTCCTGGCCGTCGACGTCACGGACGAGGTGTTCGTGCGTCCGGCCGGCTTCGACCTGGCCGCCTATTGGGCGGAGTCGTCCCGCCGGCTGGAGGCGGAGCTGCACCGGGACACCGCGCACCTGCGCGTCTCCCCGCGGGCGCACCGGCTGTTGCCGATGCTCTACGGGGCGGCCGGCCGGCGGGCCGTGGCGGAGGCCGGGAAACCGGACGCGGCGGGGTGGACGGAGGTGCGCCTCCCGGTCGAGGGGCCGGCCGTGGCCGTCGGCGACCTGCTCCGACTGGGGGCGGAGGCGGAGGTCCTCGGCCCGCCCGAGCTGCGCCGGGCGGTCGCCGCGACGGTGGCCACCTTGGCCGGCCGCTACGGGACGACGACCGACCCTTCGACGTGACCGCCTCCGTGCACGGTGGCCCGGGCGGCGGCGTACGCGGCGCGGATCCGGCGGCCCGGCCCGGGGTCGGCGGGTGCGGGCACCTCGCGGGCCACGGGGCGCGGCCAGGGCGGCGGTTCGGGGGTCCCGGCCAGCGCTCAGGCCGCCTGGCGGGCGGCGCCCAGCGCCACGTACTCCTCGGGTTCCGGCACGGCGACCGGGACGCCGAAGACCTCGGCGGCGATCTCGCCGACCACCGGTGCCCGGGCCGCCCCGCCGATGACGAGCACCCGGCGGGCCTCGACGTGCTGTGCGCGCAGCCGGTCCAGGGCGTCGGCCACGTTGCACAGCATGCCCTCGACGGCCGCGCGGGCGAGGTGCGCCGGGGACATGGTGTCGTGCCGCAGCCCCAGCAGACTGCCGGCCGCCTCGGGGAGGTTGGGGGTGCGCTCGCCCCCGAGGTAGGGCAGGAGCACCAGCCCGCCGGCGCCCGGTTCCGCGGTCCGCGCCAGCCGGTCGAGGTCGTCGAGGGTGACGTCAAGCAGACGGGCGGTGGACGTCAGGACCCGGGCGGCGTTGAGGGTGCACACCAGGGGCAGGAAGCGGCCGGTGGCGTCGGCGAAGCCGGCGACGGCGCCGCTGGGGTCGGCGGCGGGGTGCGCGGCGCGGGCGAAGACGGTGCCGCTGGTGCCGAGCGAGACCACCACGTCGCCCGGTCCGATGCCGAGCCCCAGGGCCGCGCCCATGTTGTCGCCGGTGCCCGCCGCGACCAGGGCGCCGTGCGGCGTGCGCCCGGCCGGCTCGAACGGGTCCAGGACGCGCGGCAGTTGGGGTGCGCGTCCGCCGAAGGCACGGGCCAGCAGGTCGTGGCGGTACCGGCCCTGTGCCGGTGACCAGTAGCCGGTGCCCGAGGCGTCGCCGCGGTCGGTGACCGGTTCGGCGCGCCCGGGCCCGCCGCACAGCTGCCAGGTCAGCCAGTCGTGCGGCAGCAGCACCCGTGCCGTGCGGTCGGCGTGCTCCGGCTCGTGCGCGGCCAGCCAGCGCAGTTTGGCCACGGTGAGGGCCGCGACCGGTACCGTGCCGACCGCCTCGGCCCACTGCTGCGGGCCGCCGAGTTCGTCGACGAGGTCCGCGGCCGCCCGGGCGGAGCGGGTGTCGTTCCACAACAGGGCGTCGCGCACCGGCCGTCCGGCCGCGTCCAGGGCCACGAGGCCGTGCTGCTGCCCGGCCACGGCGAGCGCGTCCACGCGGTCCAGCAGGCCGTCGCCGGCTTCGCGCAAGGCCCGCCACCAGGCCGCGGGTGCGATCTCCGTGCCTTCGGGGTGCGGGGCGCGGCCCCGGTGCAGGACCTCTCCGGTGTCGGCGTCGCAGACGACGACCTTGCAGGACTGGGTGGAGGAGTCCACCCCGGCAACGGTGGGCATGGCGGTGTCGCTTCCGTGCAACGGGACCGGGCGGGAGGGGAGTTCAGCGCTGCGGACGCAGCTGGATCTTGCGGCCGGAGCCCTCCAGGAACGTCCGCAGGGCGG
The DNA here is from genome assembly GCF_039532155.1 of Streptomyces lunalinharesii. Taxonomy (NCBI): domain Bacteria; kingdom Bacillati; phylum Actinomycetota; class Actinomycetes; order Kitasatosporales; family Streptomycetaceae; genus Streptomyces; species Streptomyces lunalinharesii. The sequence continues at coordinate 67,387 of NZ_BAAARK010000023.1, read as the reverse complement.
CGTCGAAGTCGTCCAGGGGATAGCGGTGGGTGATCATCGTGTCGGCGTCGACGACGCCCTTCGCCATCAGGTCCACGGCACGGCCGAAGCTGTGCAGGACGGCCATCGACCCGACGATGGTGATCTCGTCGTTGTAGACCCGGAACGGCGAGAAGGCGGCCGTGGCGGCGGACGGTGCCACGCCGAACTGCTGGAAGGTGCCGCCGCGGCGGACCCGCCCCAGGCCGTCCTCGATGACGGGGATGACGCCGGTGCAGTCGATGACGGTCTCCCAGCCCTGCGGCCGGTCGAACTCCGCGGCGCTGACCGCGGTGGCGTCGGCGCCGAGCCGTTCGGCGACCCGGAGCCGGTCGGTGTTGATGTCGACGACGGAGAGGGAGGCGGCCCCGGCGGTCCGGGCGAGCTGGAGCATCAGCAGGCCCATGGTGCCGGCGCCGTAGATGAGGTAGTGGTCGCCGAGGCGGCGCGGCAGGACGTCGAAGCCGCGCACCGCGCACGACAGCGGTTCGATCAGCGCCCCCTGGGCGAGGTCGACGCTCTCCGGCAACCGGTAGCAGTTGGCGGCCGGCACCTTGACGTACTCGGCCATCGCGCCGTCCACGGTGTCCCCGATGGCGCCCCAGTTCTCGCACAGGTTGCCGTGGCCGTTGGCGCAGTAGTGGCAGGCCCCGCAGAACAGGGACGGGTCGACGGCGACCCGTTCCCCGGTGCGCAGCGCGGTCACGCCCGCCCCCAGCGCGACGACCTCGCCGGTGAATTCGTGGCCCGGCACGATCGGGTACGGGGTGGGGGCGAACTCCCCCTGGACGATGTGCACGTCGGTCCCGCAGATGCCCACCGCGGCCGGCGCGACGACGACCTCGCCGGGGCCCGGGACGGGATCGGTGACGGTGGTGACCTCGTACTGCCCGGGGGTGTGGATGACGACGGCGCGCATGGTGGGGGCCTTTCTCGGGGGACGGGGGCGGAGGTTCCGGAGGCGGGGTGCGACTCAGGTGCCGGGGTCCACGGTGCGTACCTCGACGCCGAGGTCCCGGACGGCCCGGACCTCGGCTTCCGGCGTCGCGGCGTCGGTGACCATCAGGTCGTAGCCGCCGGCGTCGCCGTACGGATGGGTCGCGGTGCGGCCGAACTTGCTGTGGTCGACGACGAGGACGGCCCGGTCGGCGGCCCGGAGGTAGGCGTGCTTGGACTCGGCGTAGGCGCGCACCGGGTGGAACAGTCGGCCCTCGCGGACCGACGTCGCGGTGACGAAGGCGAGGTCGGCGCGGAGGTCCTGGAGCTGGCGGCGGGCCTGCGGGCCGGCGCAGGACTCGAAGTCCTCGTAGTAGCGGTCGCCGAGCACCGTCACCTCGACCGGGGAGCCGGCCAGGAGGGCGGTGACCCGCAGCGAATTGGTGATCACGCGGAGCCCGTCGACGGTGGCGAGCCGGCGGGCCAGTGGGAAGAGCGTGGAGCCGCAGTCGATCAGCACCGTGTCGCCGGGCCCGACCTCGGCCACCAGCGCCTCGGCGAACGCGGCCTTGACGTCGGCGTGGGCGTGCTCGCGGAAGCGCAGTGCGCTCTCCATGGTGACGTCGGGGAACGCCGTCGCCACGCCCCGGCCCTTGCGCAGCAGTTGCCGCTGGTGGAGGTTGTCCAGGTCGCGGTGCATGGTCATCAGGCTGACCCGCATCCGCTCGGCGAGTGCGGCGATGCGGATCTCGCCGTCCCGCGCGACCAGGCGCAGCACCGCCTGTCGGCGCTCCTCCACCTCGGCCTCGGAGCCACGGCTCGGTCGCATCGCGAGTGCCCTCCGTCCTCTTCGCCTCGTCGTCCCAACCGCAGCAGGGTCACGGCGGCCGCCGCGGAGCCACCCTAGAACATCACACACTTTGTGTGAAGTGGCGGCCGTCGCGCGTGCGGGCACCGGGATGTGAGGCGGGCGGCTGCCCGGCGAACGACTGGACCGGCGCCGGCCCCGGATCCCCCACGTCCGGTCCACCACGCCCGCGTTCCCACTACGGGCCGACGCCGAGCCCGCCGGCTTCCTCGCCCACACCCTGCCGGCCCCGGAGCGACGCCCGCCGGTACGGTGCCGAGCCCGCACCGCACCGGCGGCGTGGCGCGGCCGAACGGGCTCCCGGAGCCGATGTGATGGCCGGGCAAGCAGCACGCGGACGAGACGGCAGGCGGTGGCCACAGCATGAACGACCGGGAGACGGCTCCGGAGGAACGCCGCGCACGGACCTGCCTGGTGACCGGCGCCACCGGCTACATCGGCGGCCGCCTGGTGCCCGAACTCCTGGCCGCCGGGCACACCGTCCGCTGCCTGGCGCGCGCACCGGACCGGCTCCGGGACCACCCCTGGGCCGGCGACGTCGAAGCGGTCCGCGGCGACGTCACCGACGCCGCCTCGGTGGGCGCCGCGATGCACGGCATCGACGTCGCCTACTACCTGGTGCACGCCCTCGGCACCGGCCGGGGCTTCGAGGAGACCGACCGCCGGGCCGCCCGGATCTTCGGTGAACAGGCCCGCGCCGCCGGCGTCCGACGCATCGTCTACCTCGGCGGACTCACCCCCGCCGGCGTCCCCGAGGGCGAACTCTCGCCGCACCTGAGGTCGCGCGCCGAAGTGGGCCGGGTGCTGTTGGAATCGGGCGTGCCGACCGCGGTGCTGCGCGCCGCCGTCATCATCGGCTCCGGCTCCGCCTCCTTCGAGATGCTGCGCTACCTCACCGAACGGCTGCCGGTCATGGTCACCCCGAGCTGGGTCCACACCCGGACCCAGCCGATCGCCGTCCGCGACGTGCTGCGGGACCTCGTCGGCTGCGCCGGACTGCCGGCGGACGTCAACCGCACGTTCGACATCGGCGGCCCGGAGGTCCTCACCTACCGCGAGATGATGCGCCGTTACGCGATCGTCGCCGAGCTGCCCCGCCGGCTCATCCTGCCCGTCCCGGTGCTCACCCCGAGGCTCTCCAGCCACTGGGTCGGCCTGGTCACCCCGGTGCCCTCGAAGATCGCGCGGCCGCTCACCGAGTCGCTCCGCAACGAAGTCGTCTGCCGCGAGCACGACATCGCCCGTTACGTGCCCGACCCGCCGGGCCACCCCTTCGGCTTCGACACCGCGGTGTCCCTGGCGCTGCAACGCATCCGCGAGGCCCAGGTCACCACCCGCTGGTCGTCCGCCTCGGTGCCCGGCGCCCCCAGCGACCCGCTGCCCACCGACCCGGACTGGGCCGGCGGCAGCCTCTACACCGACTGCCGCGAACTCGACGTGGACGCACCGCCCGACGCCCTCTGGCGCGTCATCGAGGGCGTCGGCGGCGTGCACGGCTGGTACTCCTTCCCGCTCGCCTGGGCCGTCCGCGGCTGGCTGGACCGGCTGGTCGGCGGCGTCGGACTGCGCCGCGGCCGGCGCGACGCCAGCCGGCTCCGGGTCGGCGACTCGCTGGACTTCTGGCGGGTGGAGGAGATCGAACCCGGCCGGCTGCTCCGGCTCCGCGCCGAAATGCGGCTGCCGGGCCTGGCCTGGCTGGAGATGTCCTGTCGGGCCACGGACGACGGACGGTCGCACTACCGGCAGCGCGCCGTCTTCCACCCGCACGGACTGCTGGGCCACGCGTACTGGTGGAGCGTGTCACCGTTCCACGCAGTGGTGTTCGGCGGGATGGCGCGCAACATCACCCGCGCCGCCACGGACACCGCCCCGACCGACCAGTCCAGCAAGGGAGTCGCGCCGTGACCGTCGCCGTCGTCCTGTACACCTCCGATCTGCGGCTGCACGACCATCCGCCGCTGCGCGCGGCCCTGCGCTCCGCCGACGCGGTGGTCCCGCTGTTCGTCCACGACGACGCGCTCGCCGCGACCGGCTTCGCCGCCCCCAACCGCCGGGCCTTCCTCGCCGACTGCCTCGCCCAACTCGACGCCGGCCTGCGCGAACGCGGCGGCCGCCTGGTGATCCGGTCCGGCGACGTGGTCGACGAGGTGTGCCGGGTGGCCACGGAGGCGGACGCCGTCGAGGTGCACCTGGCGGCCGGGGTCAGCGGCTACGCCACCCGCCGCGAGGAGCGGCTGCGCCGCGCGCTGGAAGCCGGGCGGCGCCGGCTGTGCGTCCACGACTCGGTGATCACCGCGGTCGCGCCGGGCGCGGTCGTCCCCGCCGCCAAGGACCACTTCGCGGTCTTCACCCCCTACTTCCGGCACTGGTCCCGACAGCACCTGCGCGATCCGCTGGCCGCGCCCCGCAAGGTGCCGGTGCCCGACCACCTCCACTCGGCGGACCTGCCGTCGACCGAGGACCGGTCCGGTGTCTCCGCCGCGCTGGCCGAGGGCGGCGAGATGGTGGGCCGCAAGCGGCTGACGGCCTGGCTGCGCAGTGGCGCGGCGGAGTACGCCGACCGCCACGACGACCTGGCCGGCGACGCCACCTCACGGCTCTCCCCGCACCTGCACTTCGGCACCCTCTCACCCGTCGAGCTGGTGCAGCGGGCCCGCGGCCAGGGCGGCGCCGGCGCCGACGCGTTCGTCCGCCAGCTCGCCTGGCGGGATTTCCACCACCAGGTCCTCGCCGCCCGGCCCGCCGCGTCCACCGCCGACTACCGCACCCGGCACGACCACTGGCGCAGCGAGGACGCGGCGGCCGAGGAGATCGCCGCCTGGAGGGCCGGCCGCACCGGCTACCCGGTGATCGACGCGGCCATGCGCCAGCTGAGCCACGAGGGCTGGATGCACAACCGCGGCCGCCTGCTCACCGCCTGCTTCCTCACCAAGACGCTGTACGTGGACTGGCGGGTGGGCGCCCGGCACTTCCTGGACCTGCTCGTCGACGGCGACGTCGCCAACAACCAGCTCAACTGGCAGTGGGTGGCCGGAACCGGTACCGACACCCGACCCAACCGCGTCCTCAACCCGCTCCTCCAGGCCAAGCGGTACGACCCCGACGGGGCCTACGTCCGCCGCTGGGTGCCGGAACTCGCCGGGCTCGCCGCCCCGGCGGTCCACCAGCCGTGGCGGCTGCCGGCCGACGAACGCGCCGGCTACGACTATCCCGAGCCCGTGGTCCAACTCGACGACGCACTGGCGCGGTTCAAGCGCGCCCGGGGCCGCGACTGACGGGCCCCCGGTGCCCGACGACGAGCCCCGCGACGGCCCGCCCCGCGACGGCCCGCCCCGCGACGGTCGGGGCTGCGATGGTCAGAGTTGGCCGACCAGCCCCGTCCGCAGCCGCCCGAGGATCCGCGCGAGCAACCGGGAGACGTGCATCTGCGACACCCCGAGCTCCTCGCCGATCTCCGACTGGGTCTTCTCGTGGACGAACCGCAGGGTGAGGATCCTGCGGTCCCGCCCGTCCAGCTTCTGGACCAGGGGCGTCAGGGCGTGCAGGTCCTCGGCGAGCTGGAGCCGCGGGTCCTCGTCGCCGAGGGCGTCGGCGAGGGTGCGGGCCGAATCGTCGTCCGCCGGATCGGTGGGCTGGTCCAGCGACCCGGCGGTGTAGCCGTTGCCGGCGACCAGCCCGTCGATCACCTCGTCCTCGCCGATCCCGAGGTGCTGGGCGAGTTCGGCGACGGTGGGGTCCCGGTCCAGGCGGGCGAACAGCCGCTCCTTCGCCTGGGCGAGCTCGATCCGCAGCTCCTGGAGCCGCCGCGGCACGTGCACCGCCCAGGTGGCGTCCCGGAAGAACCGCTTGATCTCACCCATGATGTAGGGCACCGCGAAGGTCGTGAACTCGACCTCGCGGGACAGGTCGAAACGGTCGATGGCCTTGATCAGCCCGATCGTGCCGACCTGGACGATGTCCTCCATCTCGCTCGGGTCGCCGCCGCGGTTGCGGAACCGGGCCGCGACGTACCGGACCAGGGAGAGGTTCATCTCCACGAGCGTGTTGCGCACGTACTGGTACGCGTGGGTGCCCTCCTCCAGTGCCGCGAGCCGCTCGAAGAACGGTCGGGACAGCGCCTTGGCGCTCTTGGGCGCGACCTTGGTGGCGTCCGCGACGTACGGCAGTCCGCCCGTTCCGGAGCTCACGGTCCGGTGCTCCGAGCCCTGGACGTGGCCCTGCCGGATTCCCGCGTGCGTGCTGACTGCCGTCGTCATGGCTGCCCTCCCATAATTTGGATCATGGTCCGGTAAGCGGCGTCTGCCCTTCGTTCGCGGAACGAAACACCGACCCCTCCTTTTTTGCCACGCGGGACCTTGACGTCCGGTCAAACGGCGTGGTGCGGCGGCGAGGCGGACCTCCACCGGCCCAAGCGCGCCCCTCGAACGGCGGGGCGCGGAGGTGGGAGCCCCGGGCGGGCGGCGGAACCACGGCGGGGCCGGCGTCACCGGAGGGTGTGATCGGGGGTCAGCTGGACGCGTCGATCCGCCGGTCGAGCTGTTCCAGGACGTGCGGCCAGGCCTCCCGGTGCCGGTCGCGCGCTGCCTCGTCGGCGAATCCGGCGTGGGTGAGCCGCAGCCGCGTCCCGGCGCCCTCGGCAGCACACTCGACGGTGACCACGGTCTCCGCACCCTCGGTGCCACCCGCACCGGTGACCCACGTCAGCTGGATCAGCCGGTCCGGTTCGAGGCGCAGGAAACGGCCGTAGTGCGGGTGGCGGGCCCCCTCGTGCTCCGTTTCGAAGAAGAACGCGGTGTTCGGCCGGGCCTGCATGAGCACCGAGCCGGGGGCCGCGAACCAGCGGTCGACCTGCTCGGTCCAGGCCCGGTACAGCGCGGCGGGCGGCGCGCCCATGAGGCGTTCGACGGAGAGCTGGTGCGGACGGGAGGAGAGGTCCGGGACGCGGAGCGGTTCGTTGTTGGACATGGGAGGAATTTAGCTCAATGGGGCAAAAGGGTCGGCGTGCTGGCGGCGCCGGACGGCCGGTCGGTCGGCGCTCCGCCCGCCCTCCGGCTCCGCCCCGCCACCCTGGCCTCTCCTACTCGTCCGTTGCGTTCTGCTTCTTCCGGTAGAGCGCGATGGCCTGATCCGGCGGGTAGTTGGGGAGGGTCGAGATCGTGCCGGTGCCCTTGGCGACGACGAAGCTGCTGCCGCCCGGCGGGGTGGGCAGCGGCCGGCCGTTCGCGTCCACCGGCTTGGCGTACGTGGCGTAGACGAGGTAGCCGAGGTCGAATTCCCGCACCTGCAAGGGGGCCGGGCTCCCGTCGAAGGAACGCGGCTCACCGAACTCGGCCCGCACGATTTCCAGAGCCTCGTCGGAATTGGCGGGAACGGACTGCGGGGCGGTGGGGGAGTCGTGGTCGGGCGTCATGGTGCTTCCTCGTCTGTGGTGGGTGGGAAATCCTGGCACATGCGAAAGGCGGGGCGAGAATCGGGAGAAAAGGTGCCGTCCGGTGCGGAGTTGTCATTGTCGAAAGCGGGCGTCGCGGCCTTCGCTGCGACCGTACTCCAGGTTTCCGGACGGAGCGCAGAAGCCCTTCGTTCCGCTCGGTTAGGGTCGTGTGCATGAGTGAGGAAATTGCCGCACTGGTCCGTCGTCTGGCCGCCGAGAGCCGGGACGACCGCGCAGCCGCGCGGGACGCACTGATCGCTCTCGGGGCCCCCGTCGTGCCGCACCTGCTGCCGCTGCTGAAGAACGACGGAACGCCGGGCGGAACGGCCGCGGAGTTGTGTCTGGAAGACCTCGGCACCGCGGCGCTGGCCCCGCTGCGCGAGGTGCGGGCGCACGGCCCGGGCGCGCTGCGGAGCGCTGCGTTGCGCATGCTGGCGGCCCTCGGCGGCGGTGACGCGCTGAGCGACGCGGACCGGGCCGCCGTCGAGCGCCTGGTGCGGATCAAGCTGCCGGACGAACAGCCCGGCGACCTGCCCGCCGACCGTTGGATCGCGGTGCCCAAGGCGGAAGTCGCGGACATCGTCAGGGCATTGGACCTGCACGACGCCCGGCCCGTCACCACGGCCATGGGACTCTCCGCCGCCGTGCACCACGAGAATTCACTGAGCCACCCCGCGGACGACGGAAGCGACGCCACTGCGTACCGGGTCTTCATCACCCCGGAATTCGAGGGCTGGCGACTCGTCTACGGTGCCGACTACCTCAATGAGAATTGGGCACAGGTCGTGACCCGGCTCAGTGCGCACTGCGGAGAAGCTCATTTCTACCTCGTCGACGACTACGACGGGGCGTGGCTGTGGTGGGTTTCGGAGAACGGACAGGACCGGCGCGGCTACCGCACCTACGGGGACCCGCAGTGGATCGGTGAGCCGATGGAATTCGAGCGCGACCTGATGCCGGACGAGGACCCGGACTCGGAGGACTACGACGAGGAGTACGCCGAGGGGGTGCGTGACCCGGAAGAGGTCGCCTCCTCGATCTCCGTCCAACCGACCGTGGTGGAGGTGCTCGACCGGGTCGGCCACGGCTGGCTCGCCGTGACCGACCCCGACGTCGGCCACGGCCGCTTCAGGGGAGCCCTGGACATCTGAGGACCGGGCCCGAGCCGTGCCGCCGCTGGTTGTCGGAACCAGCGGCGGCACGGCTGCGAGCGTCCGCTGCGTCAGGACGAAAGGCTCGGCTGGATCTTGTTCCAGGTCGATTTCAGGTGCGCGACGTGCCGTTCCATTTCTCGCTCCATGGCCAGTTTCTCGGGCGTGGTGGCCGCTTCCTTACGCTTCTTGTACTCGTAGTCGATCAGCCTGCTGAGCTCCTTGCGCGCCTCCGCGTCCTTCGAGGCGTCGATCTTTTCCTTCTCCTTGTCGATCCACTGCTGGGTGTGCTCCGTGCGGCCGTCGAGCCGTTCCTTGGCGGCCTTTTGGACGTCGGCGTGGGACCACTTGGCCACGTCCTTCTTCAGCTTCTTCTTCTCCGTGTCGAGGTCCTTCTGCGTCTGGACGTGCTCAGGATCGGTGCGGTACGTCGCGCTGTAGTACACCTGGGAGCGGTCCGGCATCATCTTGTGCAGCGTGAGCGAGCAATGGGCGTGCCCTGACCCCTTACCGCACGGTTCGCGCTCGGTGTAGAGGGCGTTCGCGGTGTACGTCGTGCCCTCCTTGTTGGCCCGTTCCAGCCAGTCGAGGAGGTGCTTCTCGGAGTGCCGTTGGGTGACGTTCTTCTCACCTGGCGGAACGGACGAGTCCGCAACGTAGTGCACCTGGCTCTCGGGCGGCGGCCCCTTGACCTCCAGGACCGCGTAGTTGCGGTCCGAGAAGTCCGGGGTGTTCTTCTTGAGGCTGTCCGGGGCGCCGTCGTTCAACCTGAGGTTTTCGAGGACCCTGTTCCCACTGCTGCGGTGTCCGCGGGCCCCCAGTGATTCCTCGGCGTTTTTGGCGGTGCTGTCCCTCGTGCCTTCCGCGGCAGGCCCATCTTTGGGACCGCGGTACGGATGCTTGACCTCGACCGGGTTCTGTCCCACACCTTGCTGCTCATGGAATCCCACGCTCATCCGCGCCAGGGACGAGACGACCGCGAGCTTCTCACCGCGGTCCAGGTCCTTGAAACCGGGGAGCCGCTGCTCCAGGTCGCTCTGGGTGAACTTCTGCGGCCCCTTGCCGGCGTCCGGATCACCGGGCCTGGCATGACCGGAGGAGGCCCGGAAGACCTTTTCGAGGTCCCCGCTGTCGGCCCATCGGGTGAGGTCCGTGTGGACCCGGTCGAGCGGAATGCGGTGGACGTCCAGGGTCTCGCGCCCGCGGAGCTTCTGCTGGTCCGCGTCCGGCTCCTTGCCGTATTCCTTGGAGTGCTCGCCCTCCCGGTCGAGGGTGTGCTTCCCGTCCTTCTCCTGCTGGGCGGTGTCGCTGTCGCCGCGGTCCTTCGGGTCGGAGTAGGGCTGATTGGGGTCGGCCTTCGCGTCGGACTTGGAGTCGGACTTCGCGTCGTTCGACCCTTCGGCCTGGGGCTCCTTGCCCTTCTGCTTGTCGTCCTGCTTGTCGTCGGCCTTGGGGGTGTCCTTGGCGGCGTCCTTCGGTGCCTCGTTCGGACCGTCCTTGGGGGCGGGACCCGCGACGTCCTTGTTGTCGGTGTGGGTGTCGTGCTTGTCGTCGCCCTTGTTGTCCGCCGCCGGGTCGGTCTTGTTGCCGTCCTTCGTCGAGTCCGTGGTGGACGTGCTCGTCTGGTCGTGGTCGGCCGTGGTGGAACTGTTGGCGTTCCCGATCCCGTTGCCGTCTGACTGCCCGGCGTGCGGCTGGCTGTCGAGGTCCATGGGCGTGCCGGACTCGGACTGCGAGTTGTGTCCGGGGCCGGACTCCCCGGTCGGCGGGCCGTGTGGCGACGGCGGTTGGTGGGACGGGGCGTCGACGTCCATGTTGTCGTCGAGGTGCATGGTGTCGAAGTGGTCCGGAAGGCTGCCGGGCGAGGTCTGGGGCGGCGACGGGGTGTTGTTCTGGTTGTTGCCGACCGGATGCTGGCCCGACTGGCCGTCGTCGTCCACCTCCATCTTGGTGCGCTTGTGCGAGTCGGAGTCGGAGGCGGGTTCGGCGGTCTGGCCGTCGTGCGCGGGCTGGTCCTCGGCCTTGCGCTTCGCCGAGGGGTCGTTGGCCGCCGGCTGGTCGCCCTTCGGGTGGTTGCCCTCCGGCTGGTCGCCCTTTGCCTGGTCGCCCTTGGCCTGGTCCGGGCCCGGTGTGCCGTGCGCCGAGGCGCCGTCGTGGGCGCCGTCGTGCGAGCCGTCGTCGGAGTCGCTGTACGAGCTCTCGGAGTCGGAGTCGGAATGGGTGTCGGAGTGGGCGTCGGAGGACGGATCCGGGGCCGGGTGGAGGGGGTTCCGGTCGGCGTCCAGCGGGATGTAGAAGACGTCCGTGGCGCCGTCGGTGTTGATGGGCTTGTGGCTGACCTCGCCGCTCTGGGTGTCGACCCAGACGACCTTCCCGTTGTGGTTGACCGCGTTGAACGCGTGGCCGCCGCCGTTCGCCCAGTTGACCTGGACGATCGCGGAGGAGCCCGGCCCGGCGTTCAGGAGGTCCTGGGCGATCGCGTGGTGACCGTCCGGGCTGGAGCCGGCGTAGGAGTGCGGCGCCCCGGCCCAGTCGATGATGTTCTCGTTGGCCTTGTTCTCCGGCGACCAGCGGTCGGGGGTCCCGTCGGGGTTGACGTCGGACGTGCGCGGTGCCGACACCTGGGGGTTGCCGTACCAGGTCTCCAGGAACGAACGGCTGCAGTCGGCACAGTTGTTGGAACGGCCCGGCACGTCGGTGCCGCCGTCGTTCTGCAACTTGGACCAGTCGCCGGTCGGGTCCGGGAAGCGTTGCGGAGTGCCGTCGTCGTTGCGGGGGACGGAGTTCTCCAACGCCTGCTGGTCGGCGGTGTGCGGCGGCTCCAGACCGCCGGGTGCCTCCTGGATGCCGGAACGGATCTCGTCGAGGCTCGGACGGTCGTCGTGCTTGTCCGCACCGTCGGAGTCTGATTGGTCGGAGTGGTCCGGCTGGTCCGCGTGGTCGGAATCCTGGGATTGCTCCGAGTGGTCCTTCTGGTCGGAGTGGTCGGACTGGTCCGACTCGGGGGAGTTCTCCGAGTGGTCCGACTCCGGGGAGTGGTCCGGCTGCTCGTCCTTGGCGGGGCCGTTCTCCTCGTTCTTGTCGTTGTTCTTGTCCGGTGTCTGGTCGCCCTCGGGCTTGGGGGCGTCCTCGGACTTCGGGTCGCTGTCGGACTTGCCGTCGGCCTTGTCGTCGGACTCGTGGCCGTCGTCCTTCGGGCTGCCGTCCGCCTTGGAGTCGGCGTCCTTGTCGGGACCGTCGTCCTTGGACTGGGCGTCCTTGTCGGGGCTGTCGTCGGACTTCGGGTGATGGTCCTCGGCGTTCGGGGTGTCGTCGGTCTTGGAGGTCTTGTCCTCGGGCTTCGAAGCGTCGCCTTCCGGCGTGGGGGTCTCGTCCGCCTTCGGGGGGTTGCTCTCCGCCTTGGGGCCGTTGTCCTTGGGACCGTCGTCAGGGTTGGGCGTGTTGGCGTCGGCCTTCGGGGGGTTGTGGGACTGCTGGTCCCCGTCGGGCTTCTGGTCGTGGGCGGGCTTGGGCGTGTTGTCGGAGGTGGGCGCGTCGTGGTTCGGCGCGGACGAGGAGCTCGGCTTGGCCGACGCCGGCGGTCCGTCATGGGCCTGCGGCGGCTGCTGCACGGGCCGGGACGGGCGCGGAGACGGCTGCCCGTCCTGCGGCCGCTCGGTCCGCGGCGAGGGGTCGGGCCGGGGCGTGGTGGGCCGCGGGCGCGAATCCTGTCCGGCCTGCGGGGTGTTCCGCGGATCGCCGGAAGGAGTGGGCCGCGAGGGCGTGCCACCGCTGCCGGTGGACGTACCGGACGACCGCGGCGGCGCTGCGGAGCCGTGACCGCCGCCCGTGGGCGGCACGCCTCCGCCGCCCATCATCATGCCGGGGGGCGGGGCGTGCTGGCCGGACGTCGAGGGTGTGCCGGTCGGACCCGACGTGCTCGGCGCGTCGCCGCCGGACGGGCCCGTCTGCGTGAGGCCGGAAGGCCGCGGCGGGGCCAGGGTCGCGCTCTCGGTCTCCATGGTGACCGGGCCGTCCTCGTCCGGACGGTGCGGCGCGGGCTGATGCTGCGCACCGGAGTGGGAACCGGAGCCACCGTGCCCCGACGAGCCCGCATGCGGAGCGCCACCGGACGGCATGCCGCCGCCCGTCGGCATGGCACCCCGACCGCTCCCGCTGCCGTTGTCGTTCTGCGACGAGGAGTGGTCCGGAGCGGACGCCGGCGAAGAGGCGTGGTCCTGCCCCGGGGAGGACTGCGGACCGTGCGTCTCGGGACGGCTCCCGGAGTCCGGGGACCCCGCGTGCGAGGAGTCGGGGGCAGGGGCCGAGTGCGGCGTCGGAGTCGACGACGGAGTGGCCGAGGGGGCGTGGTGCTGCGCCGGGTTGCCCTCGTGCGCGGGGCTGCTGCCACCGCCGTGCTGCTGCGGCGTCGTGTCGTGGTGTTGCGGGTTAGGGGTGTGGCCCTGTGCGGGCCCGTTGTGCTGCTGGGGGGTGGAGTCGTGGTCTTGAGGCGGTCCGTTGTGCTGCTGCGGGGTGGGGCTGTGGTCCTGTGCCGGTCCGTCGTGTTGCTGGGGAGTGGGGTTGTTCCCCTGTGCGGGTCCGTCGTGTTGCTGGGGGGTAGGGCTGTGGTCCTGTGCGGGTCCGTCGTGTTGCTGGGGAGTGGGGTTGTTGCCCTGTGCGGGTCCGTCATGTTGTTGCGGGGTGGGGGTGTTGCCCTGTGCGGGTCCGTCGTGTTGCTGGGGAGTGGGGTTGTTGCCCTGTGCGGGTCCGTCATGTTGTTGCGGGGTGGGGTTGTTGCCCTGTGCGGGTCCGTCGTGTTGCTGGGGAGTGGGGTTGTTGCCCTGTGCGGGTCCGTCGTGCTGTTGCGGTGTGGGGTTGTTGCCCTGTGCGGGTCCGTCGTGCTGTTGCGGGGTGGGGTTGTTGCCCTGTGCGGGTCCGTCGTGCTGTTGCGGTGTGGGGCTGTGGTCCTGTGCCGGCCCGTCGTGCTGTTGCGGTGTGGGGTTGTTCCCCTGTGCCGGCCCGTCGTGCTGTTGCGGTGTGGGGCTGTTGCCCTGTGCCGGCCCGTCATGTTGTTGCGGGGTGGGGTTGTTCCCCTGCGCGGGTCCGTCGTGCTGCTGCGGGGTGGAGACGCCGGTGTGGCCGGAGCTGTCGGAGTTGACGGGGGGCGACGCGGGGCCGTTGTCGTGCGGAGCGGGCGGCGTCGGACCCGAGGAGTCCGGCGTGGGGGAGTGGCCCGGAGCGGGAGGCGGTGCCGAAGCGGTGTCTGGTGCCGGCGCGTGTGCCTGTGCGGTGTCGGGAGACGGTGTGTGCGAGGTGCCGGGGGGCGGGGCGTCGGTGTTCTGCGGGGTCGACTGGGACTCCCGGTACCCCTCGTCGAAGGGCGTCAGCCGGTTCGGCGGCGGGGCGTCGGAGTTCATCGGCCGGGGCGGGGTTCCGCCGTTGGTCGAGTGGTCGCCGGTTCCGCCGGTGGGTGAACTGCCTTCGTGCGTAACGGAGTTCGGAGTTCCTCCGGTGTTGCCGCTGCCGCCGGTCGGGCCACCGTTGGTGCCGCCGGCGCCGCCCGACGCGGAGTCGTGCGGTGCGGAGCCGTCGTTAGAGGTGCCGCCCGTCGAGCCACCGCCGGTCGAACCGCCGCCCGTCGAGGTGTGCCCGCCCGGTGATGCGCTTCCGCCGCCCCCCGAGGACGTGCCGCCTCCCGAGGACGTGCCACCCCCTGAGGACGTGTCGCCCCCCGAGGAACTTCCCCCGCCGCCACCGGACGAGGACGCGCCGTCGCCCGACGAGCTCGTGCTCTCGGAGCCGCCGCTCCCGCTGCCGGATTCGTGCCCCGAGTCCCCGCCGGAGTTGTGGCCCGCGGCCGAGTCCAGGCCGTTGCGGGCGTGGTGGCCGGCCTTGGCGCCGGCGCCGTCGCGCAGGGACTCGGTGAACGTCTGCCCCGAGTTCTCCAGCGCGCTCTTGCCCTCCTCGACGCCCTTGTTGACGGTGCGGCCGGCGTCGAAGCCGTCCTGCGCGCCGAAGCTCATGTTCACGGACTGCGTGATGACGTCCGAGATCATGGCCTGGAGGGCCGAAACGGCAGGCTCCTTGGCGGTCTCCAGGGCCGCGTCGAGGACCTGCTTGGCGGCCTCCTTGATGATCTTCCGCACGATCGCCCGGGTCGCCGCGGTGGCCGCGGCCACGCCTATCTCTGATAGGCCGAAGGTGAACGGCGCCGCGGCTTGGGCCGCGATGATCTCGGCCGCGAGGATCGCCAATTGGGCGATCACCGCGACTTTCATGCCGATGACGAGGCCGGCCGCGACGTCCAGGGCGACGGCAATGGTCTCCGCGGCGGTGCGGGCGTCGGAGAAGTACCCGGATCCGGAACCACCGGCGAACTTCTCCCAGGTGGTGTTGAAGCCGTCGATCGAGTCGCCGGAGTTCTGGGACACCACGTTGCCGGCCGCCGTGACGCCCCGTTGCTGGAGCTCCTCGACGCCGGAGGCGAAGTTCCGCCACTCCTGGGCGGATTCTCGCAGTTTGTCTTCATCTGCCGTGGGCCAGTTGAACCCCAGCATTTCAAGGACCCACTCAAGTGCGTCCGGCAGCATTAGCGACACGACGGGGTTCCCTCGGCAGGTTCTAGATCACGGGTGTGGGGGTGGGGACGGGGTACGGCAAGGGGTAAAGAAGTGGGCATGCGCAGGCCAAGCTCGACGGAGGGACGGGACGGGAAGGGGCGGTGGGTGCGGAGCGGGAAGCGTGGCGGAAGGGAGCGGGGTCGGCGGGTGGAACGGGAGGGGCCCGCTGGGCGACCCGTCAGAGGCTGGGGCTCTTGAGGCGGCCGACCGCCTGGCTCTCCGTCTTGGCTTCCGAGAGGTGCCGCTGCATCATCGCGTCGTTGGACTCCTCGTCGGCCTCGTGGTTCTTCGCCATGTTCGTCAACCCGCCGCCGATTTCCTGGAGTTTCTTGGCGAGGTGCGCCATGGATTCGTACATTCCGTCCCGCAGGCCCACGTAGACGATGCCGAACTTCTCGCCCAGGTCGTCGTCCCCCCAGGGGGGTGTGTCCGAGCCCTCCAAGGACGTCAGCGCACTCTCCAGCTTGTCGACGAGGCTCTGGTAGTCCTTGCCGATCTGATCGAAGTCGCTGCCGCCAGTGCGCAGTGACGGTACGTCAGCCTTGAAGCCGTCTCCCACCGGGTTCCCTACATCTCTCGCGTGATCGTGACTGTGCGCCACAATGGTGATGGAAAGTTTAAACACTTGGACTGGACAAACCTCAAGAATGTCTTTGCAACAGCTTTGTTGCAGAGAGAGCAGCCCATGGGACTGGGCGGCGGCTTGCGTCGACGCCGAAGGTGTGATCTTGCGCCGCCCGGGTTGTCCCGGCCCGTGCGCCTCCGTCGCGGTTCTCCCGCCCGGCGGCGCGAGCTGAACGTTCGTTGAACAATCGGGGCGCGCGGATCCCTGGCACCCATCCGGTCATCTGGCACACCGACCGGTGAGTTCCACCAGGGAGGATCGTCCATGGCCAGCACCACCTCAGCGGGGAGCGTGTCCGCGGGGGAGCACGCGTCCGCAGCGGAAGACGCACCCCCGTCGGGCGCCCCGACCGTGCCGGCGAACGCGACCCCGCCGACGCAGACGCCCCCGGCGGCGCCCACCCCGACCGGCCGAACGGGCCGCGGTGGACTGCTCGCCCGCGTCCGGGCCGCGCCTGCGGACGCGGCGCCCCGGCCCGCCTACGCCCGTCCCGCGCTGCTGGCGATCCTCGCCCTGGCCGCGGTGCTGTTCGCCTGGGACATCCAACACAGCGCGTTCCACTCCTTCTACGCGGAGACCGCGCGCAGCATGGCGGAGAGCTGGCACGCCTTCCTCTTCGGCGCCTTCGACCCCGGCAGCTCGATCACCATCGACAAACTGCCTGGCTTCCTCTGGCCGCAGGCGCTCGCCGTGCGGGTCTTCGGCTTCCATCCGTGGGCGCTGACCCTGCCCCAGGTGATCGAGGGCGTGCTCAGCGTCGCGGTCCTGTACCGCGCGGTGCGCCGTTGGGCGGGTGAGCACCCGGCGCTCCTGGCGGCCGCCGCCTTCGCCGTCACCCCGGCGATAGCCGGACTGTTCCGCACCCCGGTTGAGGACCCGGCGTTCACCCTGTGCGTGCTGCTGGCCGCCGATGCCACGCTGCGCGCGGCCCGCCAGGGCCGGCTGCGTCCGCTGGTGGCGGCCGGTGTCTGGGTGGGGCTGGGCTTCCAGGCCAAGATGCTGGAGGCGTGGGGGGTGCTGCCGGCGCTCGGGCTGCTGTACGCGTTCTCCGCCCCGACGGCGCTCCGGCGCAGGCTGGCGCACCTGTCGGTGGCGGGCGCGGTGTGCCTGGCGGTGTCGGCGTCGTGGGTGCTGTTGGTGACGTTCACCCCCGCCAAGGACCGCCCCTACGTCGACGGTACGACCAACAACTCCGCGGTCAGCCAAGTGGTCGGCTACAACTTCCTCAACCGTTTCTCCAGCGTCAGCGTGAGCGCCGCGGACACCGGCAGCGTCGCCGTGTCGACCATGGCCGGCACCGCCCCGGCACCCCCGACCGGCCGTTCCCGGCCCACCGCCGCGCAGTGGCTGAAGATGTTCGCCCCGTCCCTGGTCTCGCAGATCGGCTGGTTGTACCCGGCCGCGGCGCTCGCGGCGGTGTGTGGACTGGTGTGGCGCCGCGGCCGACCGCGGACGGATCCGTTGCGGGCCGGCTTCGTCCTGTGGGCGGTGTGGCTGGCCACGTACTTCCTGGTGTTCAGCGCCGGGGCGATCGGCGGCCACACCTACTACATGGGGGTGTTGGCCGTTCCCCTGGCGGCGCTGTTCGGCGCCGGGACGGTGCAGTTCTGGCGTGCCTGGCTGCGGGGCGGGCGGCGCCGGGCGTGGGCGCTGCCGACCGTCGTGGTCGCCACGGTGGCCTGGTCGGCCGCGCTCGCGCGACTGTTTCCGACCTTCCTGCCGTGGCTGGCGCCGGCGGTGGTCGCGTTGGGGGTGGGCGCGCTGGTGCTGATGGCCCGCGCCCGCTCCGGTCGCACCGCCGGCGCCGGCGCCGGCTCGGGTGCGGTGCGGCGGCGGACCGCCGTACTGGCGCTGGTCACCGGTCTCGTGGCGATGCTCCTGCCGTCCGCCGCCTGGGCGTCGTCGGTGCTCGACCCGGAGTACGGGCACTCCGGTATGGGCTCGACCGGACCGGTCGCGAACTGGCACCGTCTGGCGGCCGAACGGGCCGCCGCCGCGCGCCTGGCGGCCCACCACCCCCACCGCTCCGACGGCGCGAACCCGACCCCGACCCCGACCCCGCACCCGTCCGCCGCCAAGCCGTCCCCCGACGACTCCGGGCTCACCGCCGTCCAGCAGCAGCTGCTCGCCTACACCCGGGCCCACCAGGGCGGCGCCCGCTACCTCTTCGCCACCACCAGCTGGCGCACCGCCTCCCCGTACATCCTCCACGCCGGCGCCGCGGTACTCCCGATGGGCGGCTTCACCGGGACCGCGCCCACCCCCACCGCGGTCGGCTTCCGCGAACTCGTCGCCACCGGCCAGCTGCGGTACGTCGTACTCGGCGGCCCGGCCACCGACCCCGGTCGCGCCCTCGCCCCGTGGGTCCGCGCCCACTGCGCGCGCGTACCGGGCCAGGCGCACGGGCTCTACCACTGCGCCCCCGGGCCTGCCGCGGCCCGGCCGGCTCCGGGGCGCTGACGGGCGGCCGCCGGACCACCCGGCCCGGCCGGCCCACCGGCGGGTCAGGGTTGCGTCAACGTCTGCGGAGCGCCGCGCGGTTCGTGGCGGTGGGCGGTGACGATGCTCGCAGGACTCGGAGGACGGGTTCGCGCGCCGGACGGTGACAGACCGCGGGGAAACGTTCCGCGCGGCACCGTCCGGCGCGCCGTGGTGCGGAAGGGGAGCACGTCATGCGGTGGGCCACCGAGGGGACCGGGACGGCACAGGAGCCGCGTCCCGGCAGGCTGAAGGTCTTCCTCGGGGCCGCTCCCGGCGTCGGCAAGACCTACCGGATGCTGGACGAGGGCCGGCGCCGGGCCGCCCGCGGCACGGACGTGCTGGTGGCGTTCGCCGAGTGCCACGGCCGGCCGGCCACCGAAGCGATGCTCGACGGGCTGACCGTGCTGCCTCGCCTGGTCCACCGGCACCGCGACGTGGAAAGCGCCGAACTCGACCTCGACCGGCTGCTGGAGCGGCGCCCCGCGGTGGCGCTGATCGACGAACTCGCCCACACCAACGCCCCGGGCTGCCGGCGCACCAAGCGGTGGCAGGACGTCGAGGACCTGCTCGCCGCCGGCATCGACGTGGTGGCCACCCTCAACATCCAGCACCTGGAGTCGCTCACCGACGTCGTCGAGAAGATCACGGGGGTGCCGCAGTTCGAGACCGTGCCCGACGACGTGGTCCGCCGCGCCCACGAGATCGAACTCGTCGACCTGCCGGCCGAGGGCCTGCGCCGCCGCATGGCGCACGGCAACGTCTACCCGCCGGAGAAGGTCGACGCCGCGCTGTCGCACTACTTCCGCCTCGGCAACCTCAACGCGCTGCGCGAACTGGCGCTGCTCTGGGTCGCCGGGCGGGTGGACGAAGCACTGTGCGCGTACCGGCACGACCACCGGATCGGCCCGGTGTGGGAGACCCGGGAACGGGTGGTGGTGGCACTGACCGGCGGCCCGGAGGGCACGACCCTGATCCGTCGGGCCGCCCGGATCGTCAACCTCCCCCGGTCCCGCCATCTGGACCGTGCGGCCGAGACCGCCCTCTCCGCCGGCGACCTGCTCGCCGTGCACATCGCCCGCAGCGACGGGCCGGCCGGCTCCTCGGCCGCCGCGCTGGCCGGCCAGCGCCAGCTCGTCGAGAGCCTCGGCGGCAGCTACCACGCGCTGGTCGCCGACGACGTCCCCGCCGCCCTGCTGGACTTCGCCCGCGCCCAGAACGCCACCCAACTCGTCGTCGGTGCCAGCCGGCGCGGCCGACTGCGCCGGTTCCTCGCCCCACGCGGGGTGGGGGAGACCGTCGTCGAGCTCTCCGGCGACATCGACGTCCACACCGTCAGCCACGAACGCGCCGGCCAGGGGCGCGGCTGGCCGGTGGCCGGCAGCGGTCTGCCGCGCAGCCGGCGGGTGGCCGGGCCGATCGCCGGCCTGGCGCTGCCGCTGCTGCTGACCCTCGTCCTGCGTGCGGTCTCGGGACCGCTGTCGCTCAACCTCACCAGCGAGGCGCTGCTGTTCCTGCTCACCGTGCTGGGCGTGGCCTGCATCGGCGGCGTGGTGTCGGCCCTGCTCGCCTCGGTGACGACCTCGCTGTTGCTGAACTACTACTTCCTGCCGCCCGTCGGGGAGTTCACCTTCGCCGAGGCCAACGTGGTGGTCGCGCAGGCCGCCTTCACGACCGTCGCGGTCACCGTCGCCGCGATCGCGGACCGCTCGCTGCGGCTGGGCCGGCGCGCCGCCCGGGCGACCGCGGAGGCCGCGACGCTGACCTCGTTGGCCGGCGGCGTCCTGCGCGGGGACCGTGCCGTGCCCGCCCTCCTGGAACGCACCCGGGAGACCTTCGGCATGGACCGGATCGAGCTGCGTCCGCGTGCGGAGGCGGGGGAGCCGTCGTGGCCGTCCTGCGTCGCCGAGGCCGCTGCCACGGACGCCGCGGACCCCGCGCGGGCCGCGGCCGGCACGGCCGGCACCGGCGCCGACCACCGCACCGAGGTCGCGATAGGGGACGACGACGTGCTGGTGCTGACCGGGCGCAGGCTGCCCGCCTCCGAGCACCGGGTGCTCACCGCCTTCGCGGCGCATCTGACCGCGGCCGTGGAGCGGGCCCGGCTCGCCGAGGCCGCCGCCGAGGTCGAACCGGTCAAGGCGGCCAACCGGATGCGCACCGCGCTGCTGGCCGCGGTCGGCCACGACCTGCGCACCCCGCTCGCCGGCAGCTGGGCCGCGATCAGTTCGCTGCGCAGCCGCGACGTGGAGTTCTCCGCCGAGGACCGCGACGAACTCCTCGCCACCGCCGAGGAATCGCTCGCCAAACTCAGCCGCCTGGTCGACAACCTCCTGGACATGAGCAGACTCCAGGCCGGCGCGCTGACCGCGCACCGGGAGCCGGTGGCGCTGGCCGAGGTGCTGGCGACCGCACTGGACACCCTGCCCGACGCACCCCCGCAGGCGTCCGGCCAGGTCGTCGCCCGCGGGCTGGCGGAGGCCCCCGACGCGCTCGCGGACCCGCCGCTGTTGGAGCGGGTCCTCGCCAACCTGGTGTCCAACGCGGTGCGCCACTCGCCCGCCGGCCGCCCGGTCACGATCGGTGCCAGCGCGCTCGCCGGCCGCGTCGAGCTGCGGATCATCGACCGCGGTCCGGGCATTCAACTGCCCGACCGGGAGCGGGCGTTCGAGCCGTTTCAGCGGCTCGGCGACACCGACAACACCACCGGCCTCGGCCTCGGCCTGGCGCTCTCCCGCGGCCTGACGGAGGCGATGGGCGGCACCCTCGTCCCGGAAGAGACGCCCGGCGGCGGCCTCACCATGGTCGTCTCGCTGCCGGCCGCACCGGCCCCGCACGTCACCGCGGCGCCCGCGGCGCCGGGCAGCGGTGCCCTCGACTGCTCGGCCCCCCGTCGGGCCGGCGCTCTCCCCGGCCATGAAGTCCGCGCCGAGGAAACGGAGTTGAGTGACCGTCGCCACCGGCGACGCGGAGCCGGGCGCGCCGTGTCCTGACGACGCACCCGGAGGACGGATACCGGCGGCCGAGTACCGAGTACGAGGCCCGCACGTTCGCCCGGCCGGAAGCCGCGAGGTGGGCCGCAGCCCGTTCGCACGCTAGTGTGCCGGGGTGAGCCAGCACGTCGTCATGGGATTCGGGCCCGCCGGGGCGGCCACCGCGCGACTGCTCGTCGCGCGGGGGCACGCGGTGCGGGTCGTCACCACCTCCGGCCGCCGTCCGGAGCCGGGTATCGAGCACGTCGCGTGCGACGCGCGGGACCGTGAGCGGCTGACGGGCATCGTGCGGGGCGCCGTCGCGCTCCACGGCTGTGCCGCACCGCCCTACCACCGGTGGGCCGACGACTGGCCGCCGCTGGTCTCGTCCCTCTGCGCGGCGGCCGAGGAGACCGGTGCGGTCCTGGTCATGCTGGGCAACCTCTACGGCTACGGTCCGGTCGACGGTCCGCTGACCGAGGACCTGCCGCTCGCCGCGACCGGCGCCAAGGGCCGGGCGCGGGCCAACGGATGGGAGCAGGTGCTGCGCCGGCACGAAGCGGGCCGCCTCAGGGCCGTCGAGGTGCGGGCCGCGGACTTCTTCGGGCCGGGCGTGACCGACGGCGGGCACCTGGCGGCCCGGGTGGTGCCGCGGCTGTTGCGCGGCAAACCGGTCTCCGTGCTCGGGGACCCCGACGCCCCGCACAGCTGGAGCTACCTCCCCGACGTCGCCGCGGCACTGGTCGAGGTCGCGGGCGAGGAACGGGCCTGGGGACGGGCCTGGCACGTCCCGACGGCGCCGGCGCTGTCCGCCCGGCAGATGATCGACCGCCTCGCCGCCCGCGCCGGAACCGGACCCGTCGCGGTGCGCGGACTCTCGCCGGCCGTGCTGGGCGTCGCCGGGCTCTTCTCCCCGCTGCTCCGCGAACTCAAGGAGATCCGCTACCAGTTCGACCGCCCGTTCGTGCTGGACGCACGCGCCTACGAAGCCGCCTTCGCCGTACGGGCCACCCCCGTGGACGAACAGGTCGGCGCGACGGTGGACTGGTGGCGGGCGCGATCGACCACCAGCACCGGGTGACGGCCGGGCGGCGGAACGGCCCCGTCCGACCGGGTCGCGGTCAGGCCGCGACGGCCTCCACGAGGGACGCGAAGGCGGGCGTGCGCAGGATCCTGGTGCGGCGCAGGCCGGCACGCGCGAAGAGGCCGTCCAACTCCTTCGGGCCGCGTCGTCTGCCGGTCACGAGCGTCATCATCGCCACGTCCAACGCCTCGCCCGGAGGCGGGGTGTGGCCCGGCACCGGCACGACGTCGACGACCAGGACCCGGCCGGCCGGCGCCAGCCCGCGCCGGCAGGCGGCCAGGACGCGCACCGCCGCGTCGTCGTCCCAGGCGTGCAGGACGCGCTGGAGCACGTAGACGTCGGCGCCGTCCGGCACGGCGGTGAAGGGGTCGCCGGGCTCGGCCCGCCAGCGCCCGACGAGCCCCGGCTCGTCCAGGACGTGGTCCGCCAGCGCGGGCGCCCGGTCCAACAGCACCCCGGTCAGCCCCGGGTGGCGCCGCAGGACCTGCCGCAGCAACCCGCCCCGCCCACCGCCCACGTCGACCACGGTGCCCCGCTCGGGGAACGGGTACGTGCCGGCGACCAGGGCGTCCAACGGCTCGGCGAACGCCGCCATGCCGGTGTCGAAGAGTTCCCGGGCGGTGGCGTCCTCCTTGAGGTACTCGAAGAACGGTGCGCCGACGACCTGGGGGAAGCCCGGTCTGCCGGTCCGTATCGTCGCGTCGAGGGCCGACGACGCGCGTACGAACAGCCCGTCGGTCAGCAGCAGCACCGCGTCGCGCAGCGAGCCGGGCACCCCGGCGCGCAGGAACTGCGCGGCCGGCGTGAGGTGGAAGGCGCCGTTGCCGTCCTCGCGGAAGATCCCGCGCGAGGCGAGGTAGCGCAGGCAACGGCGGAGGAACGCGGCGTCCGTGCCGGTGAGTCGGGCGAGTTCGGCGGCGGTGCGGGGGCCGCCGGCCAGGTGGTCGGCCAGGTGGTGGACGGCGGCCAGCCGCAACGCCGCGGAGTACAGGTGCCCCAGCGACTGTTCGATCAGGTGCGCCGCTCCCGCGTGCGCCGTGGCCTCGGTCAGATCGGGGTGGTCGGTGGGGTTCGGGGTGTTCACCGGCAGCCTCCGGGCAGATGGTCGGTGCGTCGGGCGGGTGCCCCTCACGCGCTCGTGCCGCGCCCTGCCGCCCTCGCCACCGCCCCCGTGCGCAACTCCGTCCCGGCCGCGCGGCCGAGGGCTTCTCGACCCGCCGGACCGGCTCTTCGTGGGAACCGTGGGGTCAGACGGCGGAGGTGTGCAGGAACGGCAGGACCGCCCCCGTCAACAACGGGGATTCGAGAATGGCGCAGCGCGTTGCACCGGGCAAGACTGCCCGCCGGACCAGGCGGGACGGGCCGATCCGGCCGTCTGGCCGGCAACCGCAAGTACGGGCCGCCGTAACCCGCCCGTCCCCGGCCCGTGCCGGTGCCCCGTCAGCCGTCGAGCGCGCCGTCGAGCCCGCCCTCGACCCCACCGTCCCGCAGGAGCGCGTCGATGCGGAGGCGGTGCGCCGCCTCCCAGGCGTCGAGGTCCTCTTCGGCCTCCTTGGCCAGTTTGGTGCGGGCGGAGCGGAGCACCTCCGCCTGCCGGTCCCGGGGCACGACGACGACGCCCTCCTCGTCCGCGACCACGACGTCCCCGGCGCGGACGTCCACCCCGCCGCACCGCACGTCGACGTTGTGCGGTCGCACGGCCGCCTTGCGGCCGGGGAACGGGATGACGCCGCGGGCGAACACCGGGAAGCCCATCGCACGCACCTCGGCGAGGTCCCGGATCAGTCCGTCGGCGACGAAGGCCGCGATGCCCCGGCGTCGGGCCACGGCACAGACGTTGCCGCCGGCGAGCGCGTGGTCCAGGTCGCCGGACGCCACGACGATCACCGAACCCGGTGCCGCGCGGTGGATGGCCGCGTGCACCATGAGGTTGTCGCCGGGCGGGCAGCGCACGGTGAACGCCGGGCCGGCGACCCGCGGCGTCGGGGACCACAGGGGCCGGATGCCGAGGTCCATGACCTGCCCGCGGCCCAGTACGTCGGCGAGGGTGGTGGGCGGGATCTCCCGGAACGCGTCGGGGGCGGGGGCACCGGCGTGGTCGTTCATGCGCTGTCTCCGTTCGGTTCGGGCTGCGGCGCACGGTAACACCGGCCCGGGAGACGACCGGTGGGCGGCACGGGCAGGCCTGCCGCCTACCGGCTCTCAGGCGTGGTAGGCCAACAGCCCCATCATTCCGCTCTCGCCGTGGTAGGCGTTGTGGCAGTGGATCAGCCACCGGCCCGGGTTGTCCGCGTCGAGGTCGCAGGTGACGGTCGCGCCCGGCAGGACGAGGACGGTGTCCTTCCGGGGGCCGGTGGCGCCGAGTTGGTAGGTGTGCCCGTGCAGGTGCATCGGGTGCCACATGTCGGTGGTGTTGACGAACTGCAGGCGCACCCGCTGGCCGCTGTCGACGGTGAAGGGGTGGGCGTCCGCGGCGTTCATGTCGAACCGCCGGCCGTCGAGCGCCCAGTCGTACTTCGCCATCCCGCCGGTCAACGCGATGCGGTGGGTGACGTCCGGCCGACGGGACGCCAGGCGGACGTCCTCGACGGCCCGCAGGGCGCCGGCGACCGGGATCCGGCCGTTGAGCTCCGCGGGCCGGACGGTGGCGGACGGGGCGCGGCCGGAGCCGGTGCGCACCAGGGCCAGTCCGGCCGCCCCCTTGCCCTCGGCCAGGGCGACGAGCGGGAACACGCCGTCGCCCAACGTCACCAGCGCGTCGTACCGTTCGCCGGGGCCGATCAGGAGGGCGTCGGCCGGTTCGTGGACGACGGGATAGCCGTCGGTGTGGGTGACGGTGAGCCGGTGGCCGCCGAGGGCGACCCGGAACGCGGTGTCCCCGCCGGCGTTGACGATCCGCAGCCGCAGCCTGCGGCCGGGCTTGCCCCGGTACGTCGCGGGCGCGGCCGGCACCCGCCCGTTGACCAGGTAGTGCGGGTACTTCACGTCACCGGCGTCACCCCCCAACAGGGCGCTGGTCGCCCCCATCAGCATGAAGGGATCGTCCGCGCCGGCCATCCCTGACATCCCAGGCATCCCAGGCATGTCGCCCGTGCTGCCCATGCCCTTCATGCCGCCCATCTCACCCATGCCGCCGGTCCCGCCGGTCCCGCCGGGTGAGCCGTCCTTCCCGTCGTGCGGGGCGGAGCCGTGGTCCGGGCCCATGCCCCGTCGCAGCGCGGCGAGTGCCTGGTCCGGAGTGCCGGTGACGCCGTCCAGCCAGTCGTCGAGCACCACGACCCACTCGTCGTCGTACCCCAGCGGCTCGTGCGGGTCCTCGACGATCAGCGGGCCGTACAGGCCACGGTCCAACTGGACCCCGACGTGCGGATGGAACCAGTAGGTGCCGGGCGTCTCGGCGACGAACCGGTAGGTGAACGCCCCGCCGGCCGCCACCGCCCGCTGGGTGACGGGCGGGACGCCGTCCATGTCGTTGCGCAGGGCGAGGCCGTGCCAGTGGATCGAGGTGGGCTGCGGCAGGTGGTTGGCGAGTTCGGCGACGAGTGTGTCGCCGGCGGTGACCCGAAGCTCCCGGCCCGGCAGGCGACCGTCGAAGCTCCAGGTCCGGACGGTCTTCCCGGCGCCCAGATCGACGGGTCCGGCGGTCGCGGTCAGCCGGAAACGGCGCTCCCGACCGGAGTGGTGGCGCCGCTTCTCGGTGGCCGCCACGGCGGCCCCGGACGGACTGACCAAGGTGGGACCGGAGCCACCGGGAGTCGCCGGGCCCGCGGCGTCCGTGGCACAG
Source organism: Streptomyces lunalinharesii (assembly GCF_039532155.1). NCBI lineage: Bacteria > Bacillati > Actinomycetota > Actinomycetes > Kitasatosporales > Streptomycetaceae > Streptomyces > Streptomyces lunalinharesii. The sequence continues at coordinate 41,441 of NZ_BAAARK010000023.1, read as the reverse complement.
CCGGCGAGCAGGCCGGAGCCCGCCGCGCCCAACCCCGCCAGCAGGACGGAGCGTCGATCGATCGTCTTCATGGAGTGGTGTCCTTACGCAGGGGTGCCCGGCGCGCGTGCGCGCGCCGTGGGGCGCGGCGCTCGTGCGCGGGGGAGGGGAAAGGCCGAGGAGACGTGCGGTTCGGCCTAGATGCGAAGGACGGAGAGGGTCGCCGGATCGGGTGGCGAAGGCCCGCCGGTCGGGCGGGGGCCGGGTGCCGAGGGTGCGGCGGCGCGTGCCGCGCGGGCCGTGCCGAGCAGCGGCGGCGGCCCCACGACGTGCTCGGACCGCACGTCGTACGACGAGCAGTGGGCGCCCGACGGACAGGGCGCGCCGTCGTCGTGGAGGTGCCCGGCACCGCCGACGTGCGCGGGGCCGGGCATGCGGTGGCCGGCCGGGGCGTGCCCGGCCGGCGCGAGGCCGGCCGGGGCGTGCGAGTGGGCGGTGACGGCGGCCGGCGCGACGGCCACCGCGGGCGCGGGCGAGGGGGCGGTCTCGGGCAGGTCGTGGTGGGCGATCACCGAGAGGACCAGCCACAGGAGGGCGAGCAGCGCCGCGGGCCGCCGGTGGCCGAACCTCGCGGTCGGCAGCCGGTGGTGGGTCCGCTTGCTCACGCGCTCCTCCCCTCCGCCGCTCGATCGACCGTCACTTCGCGCCACGCGCCTCGTGCGCCACTGCGGCCCGACCATACCCCCTGGGGCTATGAGGGTGAGGGGCCGGGCCCACCGGGCGGGGTCCGGTCAGAGTGCGGTCGGGCGTGCTCCGTCCGGCGTCCCCGCCCGGACCCGCTCCGCAAGGATTCGGCCACTCTCCAGCGGTGCGGCGGCCGTTGCCCGGTGATCTGCCACGATGAGGCGGCCCGACCGCGAAGTCCGTGCGGTGTCCGCGCGTTGTGAGAGGAGTGGCCCGGTGAGCACGACTTCCCTCAGCTCGGCAGTGATGACCCATCCGGTGCGCGAGCGACAGGCCGCGGCGCTCGCCGCCCGCCTGGGGCTCGGGGTACTGGCGCTGGATCCGGACCCGACCGGCCCGCCGTCCGCGCTGCGCACCGCGCTGGTGGCGTGGGCGGCCCGGGCGGCCGACGCCGGACACCACCTGGTCGTCCAGGACGACGTGGCCGCGCCGCCCGAGCTGCTGGAGTTGGTGGCCGGATCGGTGGCACGGTTCCCGGACGAGGCGTTGATCTTCTACACCAACTGGCACGCCCGCAACGGCGCCGCGGCCCGACTGGCGGCGTTGGCCGGTGCCGGCTGGGTGCGGGCGGTGCCGGAGGAGTTCGCACCGACGCTGGCCATCTGCCTGCCGGTGCGCACCGCGGACGCGTTCCGGGCGTTCGCCGCGGGCACCGCGGAGCGCCACGACGACGAGGTGATGGCGACCTTCCTGCGGGCCGAGGCGCGGCCGGGACTGCTCGCGGTGCCGACCGTGGTCGAGCACATCGGGACGAGCAGCATCAACGGGCACGCCGCGCAGGGCATCCGGCTGGCGGTGTGCCCCGTGGGGGCGGCGGAGGCGCGTCCGCTGTTGGACCGCGGCTGGGTGCTGGAGGAGTGGGGCTGGCTGCCGTACATGCGCTACGGCGAGGGGTACGTGCGGCCCGTGGGACACGAGCACGACGCCGATCCGCGCCGACACCTGCGCTGGACCGAGGCGTTGCCCGCCACCGGCCTGACGGAGGGACAGGTGCGGGACGTGGTGCGGCGACACCGAGACGAGGACGCCGCGGAGTCGGTGGGACGCCTGTTCGGCCGGGGCTTCGCGGACGAACTGTGGATCCACTGCCTGCTGTTGGGTCGGCAGGCCGAGGACGCCGCGCGCCGGCACGCGGCACACCGGGCGGCGGCGGGACCGGTGGGCGAGGCCGCGGCCCGGGTCCGGGCCGCGGCGTTGTCCACCGTCGGGCCGGCCGGACTGCCCCCTGAGCGGCGGCCGGAACTCAACCCGGAGCACACCGCACTGATGACGGCCTACGCACAGCACGCGGTGCGGTGCGGCGGTCGGCTGCTCGAACCGGTGGAGGGACGGTCGGCGGGGGCCCGGTAGGTCGGGCCCGCGACGCCGGGCGCGGCCGGGTTCCGGGGAGGGACTCCGCCGGGCTTCGGACGCCGCGCTCCGGGCGGTGGTGACGGCGGCGCCCAGGCACCGCCGCCACCACCGTTCTCGTCCTCGCGCCCCTAGGAACGCAACCGGTCGGCCTTCAGGCGGCCGGTGCGGATGCCCCGGAGCCGCTGCGGTCGGCACGGCCGCGGACGTCGTGGGTGATCCACACGCAGGGCTCCCAGTAGGCACCGCGGTCGCGGGAGCGGTCGATGTCGAGGGGGGCCAGGCCGCCCGGGAAGACGTACCGGCCGTCGTCGGGGAAGGCCATCTGGGTCCACGCCTCCCATTCGGCGACGGTGCCGGTGATGCGGGACGACTCCGCCACCGCCGCGGAGACGGTCCCGCCCTGGCGCACCTGGGTGCGGATCCACGGGTCGAACGGGGCGCCGTCGGCCCGGGTCCAGGCGGCGTAGCGGTCGATGGGGACGAGCGGGTAGCGGTCCTTCCAGGTGGGGCGCACCGGGACGATCACGTGGGAGAGGCCGGCGGCGCGGGCCATCTCGGCCATGTGGCTCAAGAGGCGGGTGGAGTGCCCCTTGCCCTGGTGGGCCGGGGCGATCTCGATGCCCAGGGCGCACAGGGCATCGGGCGCGGCCCCGGCGTCGTGGTCCTCGAAGGCGGCCGCGATGGAGGCGTCGAGGCCGGTGCCGAGGCCCTCGGGGGTGCCGTCCCAGGTGCGGGGCAGGGTCCGGCCGGCGCCGAGCACGGTGTCCGTCGCGGTATCGGTCAGGAGGAACTGGTGGGCGGGGAAGTCGCTGAACAGGCGGTCCCAGAAACCGGCGTTGACGTCGCCGTGCAGGTTGTATTCCGGGACCACTCCGGCGAATTCCCCGGTGAGTCGGTCCCACAATTCCGGACGCTCGGTGTGGTGGACGAACTGGAGGGTCATGCAGTGCGCTCCTGTGAGTTTTCCGGCTTCTCCGCGGCCCAGACGATGACCAGCGGAATGTCCTGCCAGGCGGCCCGGGCGGCGTCCGCGATGGATTCCTCGTAACCCCCCGGGGCGAGCCGGCCGTTGAAGGCCGGTTCGTGGCATTCCCGCACGTTCAGTCCGGCGGCGTGGAACGCGTCGAGGTAACGGCCGGGCAGATGGACGTGATTGCGGACGAAGGCCAGTTGGTCCGTCTCGTGGACGAACACGCACTGGCCTTGGAGGGAGATGACGAACGGGTGCAGGTCGGAGAGGACGATCCGGCCGCCGGGACGGAGCACCCGGGCCAATTCGGCGACCCCCGGCGTGAGGTCCGAAAGGTGCGTCATCGCCAGTGAGCAGACCACCAGGTCGACGCTCTCATCGTCCACCGGGAGACTTTCCAGTCGACCGTGCCGGAATTCCGCCGCGGGCACTTTGCGGCGGGCCTGCGCCAGCATTTCCGGTGACTGGTCGACACCGATGGTGCGGTACCCGCGGGCGGCCAGGGCGGCGGTCTGGCGGCCCGTGCCGCAGGCCGCGTCCAGTGCGGTGCCCACCGGACCGCGGTCCAGGAGCCGGTGCACCACCGGCTCCTCGACCTCGATGTACGAGCTGGGCAGCGAGTCGTAGCGGGCCGCCCAGGAGGCGTAGCCGGCCGCCTCGTCCAGTTCCGCGACCGCGGCTGCGCCGCCGGGGAGCGGGCCGCCCTCGCCGTTGGCCAGTGCCTGGATCTCCGTCACCCGGGCTTTCAGGAAATCCTCGTCGCCGTCCATGGCATGACGCAGGAGCGCCAACCCCTCGATGCCCAACACGAGTTCGCGTACCCGGAATTCTCGGTTCATTTCCTGCTGCCTTTCTTGGCCGGAAGTTCCGTTGTCGGTGCCTCGTCCGCGCTCCTAGCATGACGCGCGTGATCGAGGGATATATGGAACGTGAGAGCGTGCCAGCCGGACGGCGTCTCGAATTTCATGTGTCGACGGACGCAGGGGAATTCCGGGTCCGTTTCTACCGCTTGGGAAAGGAGTTGACCTTCCTCGCGGAGAGCGGACCGTATCCGGGAGTGCTGGCCGACCCGCCACCGCACCCGGACGGCGTCCCGGAGCACGCCTCGCCCGCCGTGGACTGGAATTGGCCGGCGTACCACCACGACCTGCCCGACGACTGGCCGTCGGGCCTCTATCTCGCGCATTTCATCGAGGGCCCGGAAGCGGAGGCCCGACGGGTTCCGCTGCTCGACGACTCCGGGATCGAGGGTTTCGAGCGGGAGTTCTTCGTCGTCCGCCCGGCCCGTCCCGCGGCCACCGGCGCCCGCATCCTCTACAAGAAGTCGACGTACACCCGGCACGCCTACAACCGCGGCGACCGGGCCGACGCGCAGCGGGCCGGCAGCCTCTACGACAACCCCGTCCACCAGCAGGCCGGTCCGGACGGGCCGCGCGGCCACCGGCTCAGCCTGCACCGGCCCGGCGGAGTCATCGACCTCGCCTACTGGGACGCGCCGTTCGTGGCCTGGTTGGAGCGCAGCGGCTACCGCGTCGACTACTGCACCGACCTCGACCTGCACGAGGACCCCGGACTGCTCGCGCCCTACCGCCTGCTGCTCAGCGTCGGCCACGACGAGTACTGGAGCGCGGCGATGCGCGGCCACGTCGCGGAGTTCGTCCGCGGCGGCGGCAACGTGGCCTTCCTCAGCGCCAACACCTGCTGGTGGCGGGTCCACCCGGTGGACGGGAACACCGCGTTCGTCTCCGACACCGACCACCACGTCGGCACGGAGTACCCGCACCTCCCGGCCACCGACCAGTGGTGGCCGGCCCCGCCGGACGGCGTCGGCGCACCCGAGAACGCACTGACCGGCGTCAGCTTCCGCAACGGCGGGATGTGGCCGGGCGACTGGCCCGGCGACCGGCCGCGCGCCGGCTACACCGTCCAGCACGCCGACCACTGGGTGTACGAGGGCACCGGGCTGCGGGACGGCTCCGACGGCGGGCCAGCCGACGCCCTGGGCGCCGGTACGCCACTGATCGGCTACGAGTGCGACGGCGCGGCCTTCGCCCGGGACGCCGACGGCGTGGCGCACGCCACCGGGGTGGACGGCACGCCCGAGTCCTTCCTCATCCTGGGGATCTACCTCCTCGATCCGGTGCACGACGACTTCCACCACCTGAAATGGGGGCACTGGAACTGCCCGGCGCGCGAGCCGGCGATCACCAGCCCGCGCGCCGCCACCATGGGGCTCTACACCGCCGGCGGCACGGTGTTCACGGCCGGCACCACCGACTGGCCGGTGGTCTGCGGCCGGGAACTCGACGCCGGCGTCGTCCGGGTGACCCGCAACGTGCTGGACCGGCTCGCCGCCCCGGCACCGGCCCCGGTCACACCAGGGAGCTGAGCCCGGCCAACGAGGCGATGCGGGCGGCCCCGGCCGGGAGCGCCGGGGCCACCCCCGCCACCGCCCGGTCGGGGCGCCACAGGTGCACCGCCCGCATGCCCTGCGCGAGCGGCCCCGCGACGTCCACCTCCCACACGTCACCGACGAACAGGGCCTGTTCGGGCCGGAGCCCGCACCGCTCCAACACCGTCCGGTAGATGCGCGGATGCGGTTTGCGGGCGCCGGCGCGGGCCGAGGTGACCGCGACGTCGACCAGCCCGGTCAGCCCCACGGCATCGAGGGCCCGGTCCAGGTCCCAGTACCAGTTGGAGCAGACCGCCACCGTCAGGCCGCGGGCCCGCAGCCCGGCCAGCGCCGCCGGCACGTCGTCGAACGGCGCCAGGCGCACGTCCTTCATGGCCCGGTCGATCTCGACGGCCAGCGGACCGGCCTCCGCCGCCGGCACGCCGCAGGCCAGCGCCCGCCGCCGCAACCGGGCCAACTCCCAGGCGTGGTACGCCCGTTCGCTGGTGGAGTGCGCGGCGTGCTCGGTGCCGTCCGGCGGCCCGGCGGACCACCGATCGCCCCACGCGTCGGCGGGCCCGGTCAGGCCCCGACGGAGGAAGAACGGCCGGTGACTGGGCGGCAGCGGCTCGATCAGCCGCACCAGCGTGCCGTAGAAGTCGAGGATCACGCCCCGGACGGCGGCCCGACCGGACGGTGACGGTTCCGGCACCGGCTTCAGTACCGACCGTGGCGGCGCGGGAAGTAGTCCTCCAGCGTCCCGTCCCGCTCGATGTCGAAGGTGGCGCAGTGCAGACCGCCGCCGAACGGGCCCACCGCCCGGAACGGCACCGGCACGATCTCGAAACCGTAGCCGGCGAGCTGGTCGGCGAGCGCCACCTCCTTCTCCTCGATGCACAGGGTGTTCTGGTCGAGGTTGAGCATGTTCCCGGCCAGCCACGGGCTGCAGTACGACAGCTTGGGCGGGTGGTCCCAACTGGCCGGCTGCACGGCCTCGACGATCTCCCAGTCGTTGAGCCGGAAGAACTCCATCAGCTCGGCGTCCGCCAGCCGTTCGCCGCAGTGCAGCACCAGGCCGGGGCGCAGCGGCACCCAGGTGGCGTCGATGTGCAGCGGGTGGGTGTTGGTGGAGGTCACCGCGTGCACCCGGTGGTCGGGGAAGTGGCGTTTGAGCCACTGATGGCCGCTGCGGTTGGTGACGAACGAGAGCTGGACGAAGAGGTCCTTGCCGAAGCGCGCGATGTCCGCCGCGTCGAACAGCGGCTCCTCCTCGGTCAGCACCAGGTCGTAGTCCCGCACCCGGGCCAACTGCACGTCGGTGGGCAGGGAGTTGTAGGTGTCCCAGAACCCCGGCTTGTACGTGGCGTCGGTCAGCCGCGGCTTGGGAGCCGCCTCCCAGCGCATCCGCGGGTCGGACCTGAACAGCTCCTGGAGCAGCGGCCGGTAGCAGAGGTACTCGTACCAGCGGCTGCGGTACGACATGGTGGCTTCGAGGATCTCGTTGCCGACGGTCAGCAGCAGGTCGCGCGGCGGCATGCAGCCGGACATGGTGTCCTGCGTCCAGTCCGGGGTGCCGACCTGCTGGTTGAAGTCGACCGGAGTGGGGCGGTCGACGCGGATCCCGCGACGGCTCAACATCGCCGCGAAGTCGTCGAGTTGCTCGTTGGCCTCGGCGGTCATCTCGGCCGGCATCGGACCGTAGGTGCCCAGCGGGAACCCGTCGTCGGGGAAGTCCCGTCGGACCGCCGGTTCCGGAGCCTGCACCACCGCGTTGTCGGCGCGTCCGACGACGACGTGCCGCAGGGGATCCCAGCCGTTCCAGGCGTTCACCTGCACGGGGCGGTTGGCCGGATCTGCGGCCGTCGTGCCGTAGTCAGTCACGTGCAAACCCTTCGATAGGGGACGTGGGAGACGCCCGAGCAAAACTGAGGCAGCGGAGGTGGCACCGTCAAGAGCGGATCATTCGGGCAGCGTTCCTTTTGCGTCAAAACCACGATGGCTTTGCCGCGGCGAACGCAAGATCGGCATATGGCCCGGCCTGCCCGACGGCAGATCGCGGAATATTTCGACGGTCAGTTCCGACCGCCGATTTTTCTGGCCGGAAAGATTCCCCGAGGTGCGAGGCCGGACGCCCGGGGTAGATACAGCCGGTTCCGACAACCCGACGGAGGAGATCATGGCCGTACGCATCTCCCGTTTGGCGGCGGGCCTGGCGGCAATGGCCGTGCTGGGCACGGTGGCCGGCTGTGGCGGCGGTAAGCCGGTCGCCGCCGCGGACCGGACCGGCGAACTCACGGTCTGGCTGACCGTGGACGCCCAGGAGAGCTGGCCGGATCTGGTGGCCGCGGTGAACGCCCGCTTCCGGAAGACCTATCCCAAGATCAAGGTCAACGTGCAGTACCAGCAGTGGACCACCAAGAACCAGAAGATCGACGCCGCGCTCGCCGGGCGGAACGTCCCCGACGTGGTGGAAATGGGCAACAGCGAAACCACCAATTACATCGTCAACGGCGCCTTCACCACCGTCGATCCGGCGAAATTCGATCATTCCGCGGAATGGCTCCCGGCGCTCCGCGACGCCTGCCGCGACAACGGCAAGACCTACTGCGTCCCCTATTACGTCGGCGCCCGGGTGGGCATCTACCGCACCGATCTGCTCGCCCAGGTCGGAGTGGATCGGGCCCCGCGCACCTTTCCCGAACTCCGCGCCGACCTGGACAAACTCAAGGCGAAGTTCGGCGCCGCCGACAAGAATTTCTCCGCCTTCTACATGCCCGGCCGCTACTGGTACGCGGCGATGGCCTTCGTCAAGGACACCGGCGGCGAGATCGCGGTCCGCGAGAACGGCCGCTGGCACGGGGCACTGTCCTCCCCCCGCTCGGTGGCCGGGCTCACCGCCTGGAAGGACCTCCTCGACGCCTACTACACGGGCGACCGCTCCAAGGACAACGGCGACGAACCGGCCGTCGTCGGCCAGGGCAAGGTCGGCATGTTCTACGGCAACACCTGGGAGGCCAAGGCCGCCACCGACAGCAGGTCGGGCGGTGACCCGGCACTGCGCGGGAAGTTCGCCACGTTCGCCTTCCCCGGCCCCTCCGGCAAGCTGCTGCCGCCGTTCCTGGGCGGCTCCACCCTGGCCATCCCCGCGAAGTCCGGCAACCAGGACCTGGCCCAGGACTGGATCCGGCTGTTCACCGACCGCACCTCGCAACGCCGCCTGATAGCCGCCGACACCCTGCCCAACAACACCGCCCAGCTCCGGGAGGTGGCCGCCGGCGGCGTCAACGGCCCCGCCGCGCAGGCCGCCGAACGCGGCTGGGTGACCCCGCTGGCCCCCGGTTGGGGCGCCGTCGAGAAGTCCAACGTCCTCCAGGAGATGCTCCAGGACATCGCGACCGGCAAACGGTCGGTGGCGGACGCCGCACGGGCCGCGGACCGCCGCATCGACGCCGTGATCAACGAGCACTGACGGCGGTGGGAACCGTGGAGCTGCCGGGGCCGCCGCGCGCCGCCCCACCGCCGCACCGGCCGCGGACGGCCCGGGCGCCCCGCCCGCGGCGCACCCTCCGCCGGCGGCTGCTGCCCTACCTGCTGATCGCCCCGACCGTCCTCGCCCTCGCCGCGGTCCTCGGCTACCCGCTCGTCGACCTGGTGGTGCTGTCCTTCCAGGACATGACCCGGCGCGAACTGTTCTCCGGGGCCCCGCCGCCCTACGCCGGGCTCGCCAACTACCGGTCGATCCTCACCGACGGCTTCTTCTGGACCGTCGTCGGCCGCACCGCCCTGTTCACCGTCGCCTGCGTCGCGGCCACGATGGTGCTCTCGCTTCTGGTGGCGCTGTTGATGCGACGGGTCGCACCGTGGGTGCGGACGGTCATGACCGGTGTCCTGGTCGCCGTCTGGGCCATGCCGGTGATGGTCGCCGCGTCCATCTTCCGCTGGCTCTCGGACGCCGACTACGGCGTCGTCAACTGGCTCCTCGGCCTGCTGCCGGGCCTCGACTTCAGCAAGCACAACTGGTTCGAGGACCCCTGGCAGGGCTTCGCCGTCATCACCGGCGTCGTGGTCTGGGGCGCCGTCCCGTTCGCCGCGCTGACCCTCCAGGCCGCGCTCAGCCAGGTCCCCGCCGAGTTGGCGGAGGCGGCACTGGTCGACGGCGCCCGCCCCGGCCAACTGTTCCGGTACGTCACCTGGCCGGTGATCAAACCGTCCGCCGTCCTCGTCACCTCGCTCAGCGCCATCTGGGACTTCGGGGTGTTCAACCAGATCTGGCTGATGCGCGGCGGCCAGCCGGAGAAGGAGTACTACCTGCTCGGCGTCTATTCGTTCATCGAGTCCTTCGCCGTCAACCGCTACAGCGTCGGCGCGGCCATCGCCGTCGTCACCGTCCTGATGCTGCTGGTCGGCGCGGTCGTCTACGTCCGGCAGCTCGTCCACCTGGGAGCGGCCGAGTGACCACAGCCCCCGCCACCGGACCCGCACCCGGCCGCCGGCGCCGGCGACGCGCCACGGCGAACGCCGTCGGGCTCGTCTTCAGCGCGCTGATGGCCTTCCCGCTGTACTGGATGCTGCTCACCGCCTTCCGCCCCGCCACCGAGATCCACGCCGACCCGCCGCACTTCTGGCCCGACCACCTGACGCTGGAACACTTCCGCCGCGCCGTGGACACCCCGACGTTCTGGGCCAACGTCCGCTCCAGCGTGCTGATCGGCGTCGGCACCGTGCTGGTCTCCCTGCTGATCGGCACCCTCGCGGCCTTCGCCCTCGCCCGCTTCTCGTTCGCCGGCCGCAAGGCCCTCGTCCTGGTCATCCTCGGCGTCCAGATGGTCCCGCTGGCCGGCCTGATCATCCCCCTCTACCTGCTGCTCAGCGACGCCGGACTGACCGACAGCCTGGTCGGCGTGATCCTCACCTACCTCGTCTTCATGCTGCCGTTCACGGTCTGGCTGCTGCGCGGCTTCATCGCCGGCGTCCCGGTGGAGCTGGAGGAGGCCGCGATGACCGACGGCTGCACCCGCCTCGGCGCGTTCCGCCGGGTCGTCCTGCCGCTGCTGGCCCCGGGCCTGGTGGCGACCTCCATCTACGCGCTGGTCCAGGCGTGGAACGAGTACGTGCTGGCCTACGTGCTGCTGTCCAGCAACGACAAGCAGACCCTCAGCATCTGGCTGCTGTCCTTCCAGACCAGTTTCGGCACCGACTACGGCGGACTGATGGCCGGCGCCACCCTCACCGCCCTGCCCGTCGCGGTCTTCTTCGCCTTCGTCCAGCGGCGGATCGGCGCCGGCCTGACCGCCGGCGCGGTCAAGGGATGAGCCGCCGAAGACCGGCCGACCGCGCCACGACGGCCGCCCACCGCTGAGCCGGGCGACCGCAGCGGTCACCCGCCCCGACCACCACCCCACCGGGCCCGCCGCCCCAGCGCCCCGCGGCCCGCGCCCGGCCGGTGGCCCGACGCTCCACCGGTGTACGCAACCTCCGACCTGCAGGAGAACACGTGACGTTCGACCGTCTCGACCTGGTGTCCAAGCTGTACCAGCCGTCCGGCTGGCCCCGGATCCTCGAAGCGGCCACCGGGACCCGCTCCAGCGGCCCCTTGGTCGTGGACCTGGACCCGACGACCTTCTGCGACCTGGCCTGCCCCGAATGCATCAGCGGCAAGCTGCTCAACCAGGGGCGCTTCACCCCCGAGCGACTCGCCGAACTCGCCGGTGAACTGGTCGAGATGAAGGTCCGGGGGGTGGTCCTGATAGGCGGCGGCGAGCCACTCGCCCACCGGGGCACCCGCCAGGTCCTCCGCGTCCTCGGCGAGGCCGGCATCGCCATCGGCGTCGTCACCAACGGCACCCTGATCCGACAGAACCTCGCCGAACTCGCCGCCTACGCCTCCTGGGTGCGGGTCTCCGTGGACGCCGGCACCAGCGAGACCTACCGGCTCTTCCGCCCCGACCGCAAGGGCCGCAGCGTCTTCGACAAGGTCATCGGCAACATGCGGCTGCTGGCCGAGGCCAAGCGCGGCGCCCTGGGCTACTCGTTCCTCGTCATGACCCGGCAGGAGCCCGACGGCACCGTCGTCACCAACCACCACGAGGTGCTGCAGGCCGCCGAACTCGCCCACGACATCGGCTGCGACTACTTCGAGACCAAGGCCATGTTCGACGACGGGCACCACGTCATCCAGGTGGCGGACGAGATCCTCACCTCCGTGGACGACCAGCTCGACAAGGCCGCGGTCCTCGCCGGCGACGGCTTCGAGATCGTCAACTCCTCGACGCTGACCTCCCTGCGCAACCGGGTCGGGCCGGTCCAGGAGAAGGACTACCACCGCTGCCGGGTCGCCGAACTGCGCACCCTGGTGACCCCGTCCGGGGTGTACGTCTGCTCCTACCACCGCGGGAACGCCGGCGCCCGGATCGGCGACGCGGTGACCGAGAGCCTCCCGGAGATCTGGCGCACCTCGGACCGCGGCATCGTCGACCCGACCCGGGACTGCCGCTTCCACTGCGCCCGCCACCGCTCCAACCTCGAACTGGAGGAGATCGGGATCGGAACGACGGCGGGCACCCTGGCCGCACCGGAACCCGGCACGGACTACGACCCGTTCCTCTAGGGACGGGGCCCGGCGCCCCGCCTAGGGGGCCGGTGCCGCGGCGATCTCCGGCGCGAGGCCCGCTGCGGCCCGGGCCGGGATCACCCGGGCCCGCGGGTGCGCCGGGCCGAGCGCCCGCCGCAGCCGCGCCACCACCTCGGCCTGCTCGGCGGCCGGACAGACCCCGACCAGCGCGCCCCCGCCGCCGGCCCCGCTGAGCTTCAGCGGGAGCCCGGCGGAGCGCCGGGCCACCGCCCGCAGCTCCTCCAACAGCGGCGTGGACATGCCCTGGAGGTCCCGCATCGCACCGTGCGCCCGCTCCATCGCCGCGCCCAGTGCGGACAGTTCGCGGGACCGGACGGCGTCCCACACCGCGGCCGAGGCGGCGTCGGTCAGCTCCCGGTACGCGGCGAGCCGGGCGTCCCCGGCGGCGAGCTGGGCGCGCACCGAGCGGATGTGGTCGCTGGTGTCCTTCCTGGTCGCCGAGTCCAGCACCACCACCGCCCACTCGTCGGGGAAGTCGGTCCGGTGCACGATCTCCGGGAGGCCCGTGGTCCGCCCGTCGAGCAGCAGCAGGCCGCCCGCGATGACCGCGAGGTGGTCCATGCCGCCGCCGTTGAACACGGCGAACTCGAACTCGTACGCCCACTGGGCCAGCGTCCGCACCGGGACCGGCCGGCCCCTGCCCCCGGGCGCCGCCGCGGCCTCGGTGAACGCCCGGAACAGCGCCACGATCAGCGCGGTCGACGACGACAGGCCGCTGGCCGCCGGCGCGTCGCTGCGGGCGGTCACGGCCGGCGGCCGGACGCCGAGGCCGGGCAGCCGCCGGCGGAGGAACGCCCACACCTCGTCCGCCCAGGCGCCGGCGCCGGCACCGGCGTCCGCCGCCGCACCGGCCGGCGGCCGGGCCGCCGGCGGCCGCACGGTGACGGACGTGGTCAGGTCCAGCGCGAGGCTGACCGACCTGCCGCCCAACCAGTCCAGGTCCTCCCCAGAGAGGCACGCCCGGCACGGCACCACCGCGCGCCCTGCCGCCGGGGCGGCGCCGGCCCCCGCGGCCCCCTCGTCCGCTCCGGACACCGTCGTCGGTCCGCTCATCGGGCCTGGAACCTTCCGGTCGAGCCGAACTCCCGGAACATCTCCAGGACCACGGCGGTGGGCGGGTGCAGCGGCCGCGGCGGATCGGACAGCGCCCGGAACTGCGCCCGGGTCACCTCGTCCGCGCCGGGGGAGAGCTCCCCGGACCACCGGCGGGCCACGAAGCACAGCGCGAAGCAGTGCGTGACGTCGCCGTTGGGGTAGGTCAGGGTGTGGACCGCGGGGTCGGACAACGAGCCGAACGCCTCCAGGTCGCCCCGCTCGACGTGCAGCCCGGTCTCCTCCGCCAGCTCCCGCCGGGCCGTCCCGACGAAGTCGCTGCCCTCCTCGCACGCCCCGGCCGGCAGCTCCCACACGCCGTTGTCCGCGCGCTGCTGGAACAGCCCCCGGCCGGCCGCGTCCAACAGCAGGACCTGCGCGCCGGGCACGAGGAGCGGCCGACTGCCCACCTTCTGCCGCAACTCCCAGAGGTACGAGCCGACATAACTCACCTGGACGTCACCTTTCTTGCCGTTCTGTCCTGATACCTGCCGGCAGGTTGTCATGCGGCGGGCGCCGCCGTCAGCCACCCCGGCACCGCGTGCGGGGTCGCGGACAGCCAGCGCACGTACCGCTCGACACCCGCCCGGACGTCGATCCGCGGGGTCCAGCGCAGCAGTTCACGGCACTGCTCGGTGGACGCGTAACCACCCAGCGGGTCACCCTCCGGCAGGGGAGTGGTGACGAAGTGGGACTGCGGGAAGTGCGGGGCGATCAGTTCGCCGACCGCGCGGACAGATGTCGGCACGCCGGTGCCGACGTTGACGGTCGCCCCGGCCATCCCGTCCTCCACGAGGGCGAGCGCGGTGGCCGCGGCCACGTCCTCGACGTGCACGAGGTCCCGCACCTGGACCCCGCCCCCGTTCAGCCGCATCGGCCGGCCCAACCGGGCCTGCATGGACAGCCAGGCCACCATCCACGAGTGGCTGCCGGGCTTGGGGACCTGCGGATCGCCGTACACCGAGAAGTACCGCAGCACCGCGAACTCCGGAGTCTCCGGACCGTTCAGCATCAGCCGGGTCTGGTGCTCGGCCCAGAGCTTGGAGTTGGCGTACACCGACACCGGGAGCAGCCGCTGGTCCTCCTGGAAGACCTGCGGCCCCCGTATGGCGGGGTCGCCGTTCCCGTACACCGCGGCCGAGGACACTAGCACCAGTCGGCGCACGTCGGAGGCCGCGACCTCCTCCAGCATCACCTGCGTGCCCTCGACGTTCGCCCGGAAGGCGATGTCAGGTCGGCGCGTGCACGCGGCCACGTCGGCGTACGCCGCGGCGTGCACCACGTAGTCGGCGCCGGTCAGTACGCGGCGTACCGCTTCGCGGTCGCAGACGTCACCGACCACCACGTCCGCGCCGAGCCGGTCGACGCCGAACAGCGTGGAGTGCACCGCGTCCGGATAGGCGTCCAGCCGGTCCAGCACCGTCACCTCGGCGTCCACCCGCCGCAGCAGCCGGGCCAGCCGACTGCCGACCAGTCCGGCGCCACCGGTCACCACCACCCGGGAATCCCGGAGTTTCTCCAGTCGGGCCTCCACCGATTCCTCGAAGACCTCGCGTGCCGGACTCCCCGTTCCGACACCGTCATTACCGTTCGCATTGCCGTGCGGTGCGACGTTCTGCTTTCCGTTCACCGTTCCGGGCATGGGACCCTCTCTTCCCGCATAACGGAGCACGAGCCGACCCGGCGTGGGCCAGCGGTCAGCATGTCCGGCGTCGATTCCGGTGGCCAGAGCGCCATTTCGGCAGTCTTGCGGCGCGCATCCGGACCGCCGTACTGTCCGGATTCACCTGTGTCGGAACGACCGGCACGGCACAAAAGCCCGGCGGGCCGGAAAAGCGGAGAACCGGAGGAATTGATGACGCCTTATCGGCTGAGCGGAGCCGTGATGACCCACCCCAAACGCCGTGCCGCGGCAGAACGGCTGGCGCGGTCCGCGCCACCGGGAGCGCTGCACGTCGTCATGGATCCCGACCCGGCCGGCAAACCGTCCGTATTGCGGACCGCACTGTGCGCCTGGGAGGCAATCGAGGACGGTGCGACCCATCAACTCGTCGTCCAGGACGACATGATCCTTTCCGATACGTTCTTCGAACGTGCCCGGCTGGCGATTGCCGAGATGCCGCATGCCGCGCTCGCGCTTTTCGCGCTCTGGGACTCCCGGAACGGCGCCGCGGTGCGATTCGGCGCGCTGGCCGGGGCCCGGTGGGTGGGCGCCGTCAACGAGTACTTTCCGTGCGTCGCCATCATTCTCCCCCGGGAAGTTGCCTCCGGATTTGCGGCTTTCGGTCGACGCCATCTTGACAGTTGGCCCGACGACATCCTGATGAACCGCTACTTACGCGCGAACGGAATCCCGGCATACGTCTCGGTCCCCAGCCTCGCCGAGCACGAGGACCACGGCAGCATCTCCGGCAATGCGTTCCGCGGCCCGCGCCGTTCGGTCTGCTTCGTGCCCCGGGACGTTCCCGGACGCGAAGGTGCACGACTGACCGACCTGCGGGTGCTGCCGTTCTTCAAGCAGGGCGTGGCGCAGTGCGCGGTGCGCCTCGACGACCCCGGCGACGGGGCGGCCCCGCGAACGGCCCGGGGCGCCGACCGCTGGCTCCACCTCGACTGCGAGCACTATCTGGAGGGCGTGGGCGTCCGTCTGGAAAGGCATCAATCGGCCATTGTGCGAATGGCTGAAGTCACCACCCCTGAGGCGGCCGAAGGGGCCTGGCTGACCGCCTTCACGATGGGCTTCGTCCAGCGGCGGGACGGACTTCGCTGCGATCCGGTGACCGCCGGTACCGACGATCCGGCCCGCCCGGGTCCTCCGGGCGACGCGGACGCGGCGACGGGCGACATGGCCCCCGATCCCGCGGTGCTCGCCGAAGCCCTCGCGACCGTGGGCCCCGGCGGGATCAGCTACGCGCAGTCGGAGGACCGGATCGCCGAGCAGCGGGAGGAGCTGACCCGGATCACCCTGGCCGGCCTGGCCGCCGGCCAGGAGGCGGGCGAACGCACCCGACGGGCCCGCCGCGCCCCCCGCAACGCGCCGCCCGTACCGCACCGCGGTGACCGTCCCGCGGCCGAACCTCACCTGCCCGCACCCCAGTCGACCGCACCCGAACTCCCTGCCCCGCACCGTCCCGCGGCCGACGGCGCGGCTGCCGGCCGGGCCCGGGACGAGCGGAGCGAGCCCCCGCGCGTCGACGTGCTCGGCGCCGACACCCCGCTCGGCGAACACCTCGTCCGCGGGCTGGCCGACGCCGGACACCCCGTCACCACCCTGGCCCACCGGCCGCCCGGCCACCCCGCCCACGCACTCCTGGACCTGACCGGCCTGACCGGCCCGCCCGCCGGGCCCCCGGCCTTCGGTTCCACCCCTGTCCTCACCCTCCAACTCCCCACTCACACACAGGCATTGACCCTGCACGTCGGCGACCTCTACGGCCCCGGCTGTCCCCACGACTCCCGCATCGGCCGCCTGGTCTGGGACGCCCTGCGCAGCCAGCCCCTGACCCTCGACGACCCCGCCGGGACGCTGCGCCCCCTGCACACCCGTGACCTGGTCGGGGCCCTGTCGGCGCTGCTGGGCGCCGCACCCCCGGAGCCCGTGTTCGGCCTGGCGGGCGCCATGGTGACCACCGCCGAACTGGCCGAGGTGGTGCGCACCGCCGTCCGTCCCGTCCCCCTCGCCCCTCTCGTCCCCGCCGGGTCGGCCCCGCGTCCCGTTCCCGAGGGCGCTGCCTGGCCCCCGCCCCCGCCCGGCTGGAAGCCGATCACGGAACTTCCCTACGGGCTCCACACCCACGCCCAGTGGCTGGCCTACGAGGGCATCCACTTCGTCCTGGAGGTGTGAACTCCGGTCCGGCTGCCGCCCGTTCCACTCCCCGGCGGGGTGGGGCGGGCGGCTTTCCGCGTGCGACGCCGAGAGACCGGCGCCGTATGCACCGACGGGCCGGCACGCGCCGGGCGGCGGTGGGACTGGCCGCTGCTGGTGGTGAGCGCGGTGTCCGCGCTCGCGGTGGGGCTGTCGTCGCCCGCCGGCACCGCGCAGGAGGCCGGGGGCCTGGCCGCCGTGGTGGGATACGGCTGCGCCGCACTGATCGCGGTCCGGTCGTCGGCGCGCTGGGCCACGGGCCCGGCCGTGGTCGCGGTCGCCGGAGCGGCGGTCGCGCCCCTGCTGTACCTGACGCCGATCCCTGGCCCCGGCCTTCGCCCAGCGCGACGCGGCCGGCCGGGCGGGCCTGGCCCTGGGCTTGGCGGCCGCGCTGAAGTGGACCGCCTGGCCGGCCATCGTGGTGCTCGTCGCCGTGCTCGTGGTGCGCCGCGGCAGGCGGGCCGCCGTCACCTGTGCGGCCGGCGCCCTGGGCATCGCGGCGCTCGCCGTCCTGCCCGTGGTGCTGGTGGACGCCGGCGCCTTCCACCAGAACGTCGTCTGCTACCCGTTGGGCCTCGGCGCCGCGGCGTCCACCGCCCAGAGCCCGCTGCTGGGGCACCTGATCGCCACGCTGGTCCCGCACGGCGCGGCGGTCACCGTGGCGCTCATCGCGCTGGCGGCCCTGGGCGTGGCCGCGTCCCTGCTGGTCCGTCCGCCGCGCACCGTCGTGGCCGCCGCCGACCGGCTGGCGCTCGGCCTGCTCCTGGCGATCGTGCTGTCCCCGGCGACCCGCATCGGCTACGCCGTCTACCCGGTCGTCCTGTTCGCCTGGCCCCGCTTCGCCGCCGCCCTGTCGACGGGCCGGACCGGGCGCCACCCGGCCCCGGCCGCGGGGGAGTAGCCCGGGCGACGACGCGCCCGGACTCCACCCTCCGGCCGACCGGCAGGTGGTGGGGATCGCTCCCCACCACCGTCGTCAGACCGCCGCGCGGACCGGCTGGCGCACCGCCATCGCGTTGAGCCGGATCGCGCAGTGCGCGACGTCGTCCATGGTCAGCGCGCCGGCCGCGTCGGCGCTCAGCGCGATCGTCACGTTCACGCAGAAGGCGAGGGCGTACACGTGCCCTTCGGTCTCCTCGTCCTGGAGCGCGAACAGCAGGTTGTAGTAGTAGCTGGTGGCGTCGGGGGAGTCGCCGTAGAACGACAGGTGGGTCCCCTCCTGGCGGCCCAGGCCGATGAAGACCTCGGTGAGGGCGGCCTCGGCCCGCTCCCAGAAGGCGGGGTTGCCGAACGGCTCGTTCAGCGCCTGGCGGACGGCCTCCCTGAGCGACATCACCATGACGCCGACGGGCGCGGTCTCCTGGAGTCCCCAGCCCCGCACGATCTTCACGGTGGAAGCCCCGGGGAGGGCGCCCGCGGCCCGGCTGATCTCACCGAAGTCGAAGTCCACGGTCGCCGGCGCGATCGCGTACTGGAACGTGTCGGCGATGGCCTGCGCCTGCTCCAGGACGGCGGGGCTCACCTCGAAGACGGTCTTGAACGTCGTCTTCTCGGCGGTGGGTCGGTCGGACATGACTGCTCCTCACATGCGAAAGATCGCGTCGCGCCGAGCGGCAAGTATGCCGCTGCCCGGGTCCGCGCCCGCCACCGCCCTCACCGTTGGGCCGTCACACCGCCCGGGTCGCCCCGACCTCCCGGCGCACCGGAATCCTCGACGCCTCCCGGAAGGGAGGAATCCGCCGAGCCGTCCGGGCGCCCCGAACCACCCGTTTCGCCCGGGTCACCGGAACCGG
The DNA here is from genome assembly GCF_039532155.1 of Streptomyces lunalinharesii. Lineage (NCBI taxonomy): Bacteria > Bacillati > Actinomycetota > Actinomycetes > Kitasatosporales > Streptomycetaceae > Streptomyces > Streptomyces lunalinharesii. The sequence goes on along the minus strand of NZ_BAAARK010000023.1, from coordinate 22,622 downwards.
CAGCACCGGCTGCACCGCCGACACCGGCCGCACCGCCGGCACCGGCCGCACCGCCGGCACCCCGCCACAACTGCGGTGTCGCCGCCCCCACCAGCACCACTGCCACGACGCACAAGATCCCACCGCTCACCAGCGCCGTCACCCCGGACGTCGCATCCGCCACCACCCCGCCCCGCAGGTTGCCGACGTCCGGACCGGCCTGCCCGACGATCTGCTCCGCGGCGCCGACCCGCCCCAGCAGCTCGGGCGGGGTGTGCGCCTGGACGACGGTGCTCCGGGAGACCACCGACACCGTGTCCGCCGCCCCCGCCAGCACCAAACAGGCCAGCCCCAGCCACCGGTCGGGCGCCAGGCCGAACAGCGCGAGCGCCAGCCCCCAGACGGCCGAGCCGCCGAGCACGGCCAGTCCGGGGCGGGTCAGCCGGGTGAACGTCCCGGAGAAGAGCGAAGCGACCAGCCCACCGACGGCGATCGCGGACAGGAACAGTCCGAGCGTGCGCGGATCGTCCCCGAACCGCTCGGCGTTGATCAGCGGGAACAGGCTGATCGGCATCGACAGCACGGTGGTCGCCAGATCCGTCAACAACGCCCCGCGGACGAGGGGCGTGCGCACCAGGAAGTCCACGCCGTCGCGGACGCCCCGCAGCCCGGAACGGGCCGCCGCCCCGGCCGGCACGGTGAGCGACGGCAGCTTGCACGCCCCGTACAGCGTCCCGGCGAAGCTCACCGCGTCGATCGCGTAACAGGCGCCGACCCCCAGCCACCCCAAGACCAGCCCGGCCACCGCCGGCCCGGCCAACAGTGCGCCCTGGAAGGAGATCCGCCGCAGCGTCAGCCCGGCCGCCAGCTGTTCCGGCGGGAGCAACGCCACGACGAACGTCTTCGACGCCGGCCCGCCACCCGCCACGAAGCAGGACTGCACCGCCACCAGGAGCACCACGCCCACCACCGGCACACCGCCGACGAACGCCTGCACCGCGAGCAACACCGAAGAGACGGCCTGTCCGGCCGTCATCGCCACGTAGAACGTCCGCCGGTCCACCCGGTCGACGACCGCGCCCGCGAACAGTCCGAGGGCGACCAGCGGCACGGCCTGGGCCAGCGCCACCGCACCGGTCCAGATGGTGCTGTGCGTCGACTGCCAGACCTGGAACATCACGGCGACCACCGTCATCTGGCCGCCGAACCCGGACAGCGTCTGCCCGACCCACAACCGCCGGAACGCCCGCGACGTGCGCAGCGGCGCGAGGTCGAGCAGCGCGCGCCTCATTCCCACGCGGGGTCCGCGGCGAGCTTCGCCGCGATCCGGTCGTGGAAGCTCTGGCGCTCCAACGCCCGCTCGATGTCGACGACGACCCGGCTGAGCGGGTACGGCACTTCGGCCTCCAGCTCCGCGAGCGCGGCCTCGGTGGCCCGCCACTCCGCCGCCAGCCGCCCGACGACCTGCCGGCTCTTCGCCGTCAGCGTCACCCGCCGGCTCCGCGCGTCCGCACCCGGCACGGTCCGGACCCAACCGGCCGTCCGCATGGCGGCCACCTTCTGGCTGAGTGCCGAAGGGGTGAGGCCGACCGACGTCGCCAACGCGCCGATCGTCATCGGCCCGCAGGCGTCGAGCCGCAGCAACTCCCGTACGAAGCTCGGCTTCAGGCCCTCGATGCGCCGCTCCGCGTAGACCCGCGCGATCTCCGCGTCCATGGCCTCCTGTAGCTCCCGCAACGGCCGCCACAGGCTCTCCCGACCGGGATCGTCCGCCCCGCCGCCCGGGCGCTCCTTCTCCTGAGTCATCCGCCCACCGTAACAGCACTTGCATAAGCACTTACATAACTGCTTACGTAAAATCGTCGGCGCGCCCCGACCTGAGCCGGACCGCTGAACGGCCCTTCCCGCCAAGGCCGTTCAGGAATGGCGCAGCGTCTCGGTGGCGATCTCCAGGAAGTCGCGGAGCAGCTTCTCGCGCCGGTCGGCGGCGACGGCCAGGCAGGTCTCCTGGGGCGGGGTGTCCGTGACGGGGAGGTACACGAGGTCGGGGCGGGAGTAGGACCGGGCGACGCCCAGCGGAATGAGGGCGATGTTGCGTCCGGCGGCGATGAGTTCGAACTTCTCCTCCAGTGTCATGGTCCGCCGCTTCGAGGTGACGAGCATCCGCTCGCCGTCGAGGTCCGCCGAGGTGAGCTGCTGACGGCTGGCCAGCGGATGCGCCGCGGGGATGCAGGCGACCCGGGGTTCGTGGCCGATGGGGACGACGCGCAGGCCCGTCTCGTCGAACGGGCGCCGCAGATAGCCGACTTGGGCACGGCCGTCCCGCAGCGGCCGGTCCTGCTCCCACCAGCGCGCCGGGATGACGTCGATCTCGACGTCCGGGTGGAGCGCGGCGAACGCCCGGATCGCGTCCGACACGTGCAACCCGGGGGAGAAGGCGACCGCGAGGCGTCGGACGCCCTGCTCGACGTCGTGGACGCGCCGGACCGCCGCCGCGATCGAGGGCAGGAGCTGCTGCGCCTCCTCGTAGAGCTGCTTGCCGGCGGTGGTCAGCTCCACGCTGCGGGTGGTCCGCAGGAGCAGCGTGCACCCCAACTCCTGCTCCAGCGACTTGATTTGCCGGCTGAGGACCGGCTGGGCGATGTAGAGCTGTTCCGCCGCCCGGCCGAAGTGCCGGAGCTCGGCCACCGAGGCGAAGTAGCGGAGTTTGCGGAGATCGAGATCCATACCCCGAAGGTATCAATTGTCGGGAAGGGTATTGGACGCGCCGGATCGCCGCCCCGAGACTCGAAGCATGATCGTCATCACCACTCCCACCGGCCAGATCGGCGGCCGGCTGCTGGAACTCCTCCTCGCCGACACCCGCACCCGCGGCGAACGACTGCGCGTCATCGTGCGCGACCCGGCCAAGCTCCCCGACGCGGTCCGCGCCCACGTCGAGGTCGTCACCGGCGCGCACGACGACGTCGAGGTCGTCGACCGGGCGTTCGCCGGCGCGGACGCCGTTTTCTGGCTGGCGCCCTCACACGGCCGGGCACCGGACCTGGACGCCCTGTACTCCGGCTTCACCCGAGTCGCCGCGAAGGCGTTCGCCACCCACGGGGTCGGGCACGTCGTCGGCGTCTCGGCGCTCGGCCGCGGCACCCCCGTCGCCGGCCGCGCCGGGCACGTGACGGCGTCGCTGGCCATGGACGACCTGATCGCCTCCACGGGCGTGGCCTACCGCGCGCTCGCCAACCCGACGTTCTTCGACAACCTGCTGTGGCAGGTGGCCTCGATCCGCGACCACGGCGTGTTCACCGAGACCGTCGCCGCCGACCGCGCGGCACCGCGGGCCGCCACCCGCGACATCGCCGCGGCCGCCGCCGCCCTGCTGCTCGACCGCTCCTGGACGGGGACGGGCGAGGTCGCGGTGCTGGGCCCCGAGGACCTCTCGCCGAACGACCTGGCGGACATCATGTCCGACGTGCTCGGCCGCCCGATCCGCTACGAACGGCAACCGCTCGACGCGTTCCGCACCGAACTCGCCGGCCGCGGCATGTCGGACCCCCTCGTACAGGGCTACGTCGACATGATGCGGGCCAAGGACGACGGCCTCGACGACGGGGTGCGGCGCACCGCGCCGACCGCCAGCCCGACGACCTTCCGCGAGTGGTGCGAGCAGGTCCTCAAGCCGGCGGTGCAGGCATGAGCGCCGGGACCGCCCTCATCGTCGGCGCCTCCCGGACCCTCGGGCTCGGCCTGGCCACCGAGTACGCCCGCCGCGGTTGGGACGTCATCGGGACGGTCCGGGGCGAGGGGCGCACCGGCCTGCACGACCTGGCCGACGCCTCCGACGGGCGCGTCACCGTCGAATCGCTGGACATGACGGAGCCGGACCAGATCGCCGCGCTGCGCGAACGCCTGGCCGGACGCACCCTCGACCTGCTCTTCGTCAACGCCGGCATCACGCGCGGCGACCTCCCGGTCGGCGAGGTCCCGACGGAGATGTTCGTCGACGTCATGGTCACCAACGCGCTCAGCCCGATGCGCGTGGTGGAGTCCTTGCGCTCGCTGGTGGCGCCGACCGGGACCATCGGCGTGATGTCCTCCCGGCAGGGCAGCCTCAGCTTCAACACCAGGGGCGGTCAGGACGTCTACCGCGCCAGCAAGTCCGCGCTGAACCAGCTGATGCGCAGCTACGCCGTGCGGTACGCCGACGCCGCGCACTCGCTGCTGCTCATGTGCCCCGGCCACGTCCGCACCGAACTCGGCGGCGCCGACGCGCCGTTGACCATCGAGCAGTCCGTCCCGGGCGTGGTGGACACCATCGAGCGGCACCGCGGCGAACCGGGCCTGCAGTACCTCAACTACACGGGCGATCCGGTGCCCTGGTAGCCGCTGCCGGCACCTGCCGGCCGGCCGGCGCGCACCGCACGGGCCGGTCACGGACCGGTGAGTTCCCCGAGCCGGCGGGCGAGCGTGGCGCGCTCCGGTTCGTTCCCGACGAGGTCGAGGGCGGCCCGGTAGGCGGCGGCCGCCTCGGCGGTGTGGCCCAGTCTCCGCAGCAGGTCGGCCCGCGCCGCGGGAAGCAGGTGGTACCCGCGCAGCTCGCCGGCGGCGGTCAGCTCGTCCAGCAGGACGAGGCCCGCCTCGGGGCCGTCGCGCATGGCCAGGGCCACGGCCCGGTTCAGTGCGACGAGCGGGGACGGTTCGAGCTGGAGCAGCACGTCGTAGAGCGCGACGATCTGCGGCCAGTCGGTCGTCTCGAAGGCGGCCGCCTCGTCGTGCAGCGCCGCGATCGCCGCCTGCACCGCGTACGGCCCGACGCCGGGGCCGGTCAGGGCCGGCACGAGGAGCCGCTGCCCCTCGGCGATGCGGTCGGCGTCCCACCGGGCTCGGTCCTGGTCCTCCAACAGCACCTGGTTGCCCGCCGCGTCGGTCCGGGCGGCGCGCCGGGCGTCGGTGAGCAGCAGCAGTGCGAGGAGTCCGGCCACCTCGCGTTCGCCGGGGAGCAGCCGGTGCAGGATCCGCGCGAGCCGGATGGCTTCGTCGGCCAGGTCGGGGCGCAGCAGCTCGCTGCCGGAGCTGGCCGCGTACCCCTCGGTGAAGACGAGGTAGAGGACCCGGAGCACGCTCGGCAGCCGGGCGGGCAGTTCGTCCGGCTCCGGGACGCGGAACGGGATGCGGGCACTGCGGATCTTGCGTTTCGCCCGCACGATGCGCTGGGCCATGGTCGCGTCGGGCACCAGGAACGCCCGGGCGACCTCGGGCGTGGTCAGGCCCGCCAGGAAGCGCAACGTCAGCGCGGTCCGAGCCTCGGCGGAGAGCGCTGGGTGGCAGCAGGTGAAGAACAGTTGCAGCCGCTCGTCGGGGATGTCGTCGAAGCCCGCAGCGGCGGGCGCCGCGGCGCCCGCCCGGTCGCTCTCCACCTGGAGGAGCGCCAGCCGCTCCGCGTACGCCCGATCGCGCCGGATCCGGTCGATGGCCTTGCGGCGTGCCGTGGTGAGCAGCCACGCCAGGGGTTTGTCCGGCACCCCGTCGACCGGCCACCGCGCCAGCGCGGCCTCGATCGCCTCGGACGCGGTCTCCTCGGCCAGGTCGAGGTCGCCGAACCGGGCGGCGAGGAGAGCGAGCAGCCGGCTCCGGTCCTCGCGGAACACCGCCTCCACGGAGCGGGCCGCTCGCTGCTCGTTCACGGCCGGACCGGCTCCCAGACCGTGCGGACCTCGACGGTGCCGTACCGGGCCCCCGGGCACCGGGCCGCCCAGTCGAGCGCCGCGTCCAGATCGGGGACGTCGATCAGGTAGTAGCCGCCGACGATCTCCCGGGTCTCGGCGAACGGCCCGTCGGTCACCACGCGCTCACCGTTCACGCGGACGCGCACGGTGGTCGCGGTCGAGACGTCCAGGGCGTTGCCGTCCAGCTTGACGCCGGCGTCGGAGACCGCCTTGTCGAACGCCATGAAGTCCTCGACGGTCGGCCCCTCGGCCGGCCGCTCCTCGGTGGAGTCGGGCGACGCGGTGTTGATCAGCAACAGGTACTTCACGGTGTGCTCCTCATGTCGTGCATCGGGTGGTTGCCCAGGTATGACGAACGGCCGGAAGGAGAATCGACAGTGCTCCCGGAGAATCTCGTGGCGAATCCCGCCGTGGAGCTCGGGCGCCCGAGCGTACCGCCGGGCACGGCCGGCACCGCCGCTCCGCGCCCGCCCCCCGGCTGACCGTGTCGCCGCCGGTCAACGTCGTGCCGCCGCACCCCGCGCCCCCTTGGATCCGACACATCTTGCAGGTAAAGCTGTACAGCTAAGGCTGTAGACATTACGGTGGAGGGCATGAGCGAGAACCCGAGCCCGTCGCCCTCGGCGATCGAGGCGTCACGCGACGTCCGTGCCGTCATCAGCCGGCTGCGCCGCCGCATCCTGAACGCCTCCCAGGTCGAGGACATCACCTTGGGCCAGGCCTCGGCGCTGGCCCGCCTGTCCGACAAGGGGCGCGTCACGGCCAGCGAACTCGCCGCCGCCGAAGGGGTGCGGCACCAGTCGATGACGGCCACGGTCGCCGCGCTCGCCGCGCAGGGGCTGGTGCGGCGGAACCCCGACCCCGACGACGGCCGGCGCCTACTGATCACCCTGACCGCGGAGGGCCAGCGCCGGGTCGAGGAGGGGCGACAGGCCCGGACCGAATGGCTCGCCGGCCAGCTGCAGGCCAAGTGCACAGAGGACGAACGCCGAGCGGTGATCGCCGCCATGGCCGTATTGGAGCGACTGACCCATGACTGAGGCGAAGACGGGCGTCATACGAGGGACCGACAAGCCGGGATTCGACCGGCGGCTGCTGCCGCCCATGATGCTCGGCTCGGTCCTGAACCCGATCAACTCCACCATCATCTCCGTCGCGCTCGTCCCCATCGGGGCGGCGCTGGGCGCACCCGCCGCGCAGACCGCCTGGCTGGTCTCCGCCCTCTACCTGGCCACCTCGCTCGGACAGCCCGTCGTGGGCCGGCTCATCGACCTCTACGGGCCGCGCCGGCTCTTCCTCCTCAGCACCGCGCTCGTCGGCGTCGCCGGCGTGGTCGGCACCCTGGCACCGAACCTCGCGGTGCTGATCGTCGCCCGCGTCCTCCTCGGGTTCGGCACCTGCGCCGGCTATCCCGCCGCGATGGCCCTGGTGCGCAGCGAAGCCGAGCGCACCGGACGGGACAGCCCCGGTGGGGTGCTCACCGGCCTGGCGGTGGCCAACCAGACCGTCGCCGTCGTCGGCCCGCTGCTGGGCGGGGTGTTGATCGCGGTGGGCGGCTGGCGCGCCACCTTCGCCCTGAACGTCCCGCTGGCAGTCGCCGCCGTGCTGCTGGGACTGCTCCGGCTGCCCCGATCCACCGGAACGAGCCGGCCGACGCCACGCGGCCGCCTGACCACCCAACTCGACCTGCCCGGCATGGCCCTGTTCGCCGCGATGCTCGTCGCGCTGCTGCTGTTCCTGATGAACCTGCACCTGCGCAGCTGGTACCTGCTGGCGATCGCCGTCGCCGCGGGAGGCGCGTTCGCGGCGCGGGAACTGCGGGCCGCCACGCCCTTCATCGACCTGCGGGTACTCGGCGGCAACCGGCCGCTCCTCGCCACCTACGGACGCGCGCTCGTCGCCTACGTCGTCGCCTACGCCTTCCTCTACGGCTTCAGCCAGTGGACCGAAGAGGGCTTCGGACTGACCCCGTTCCACGCCGGACTGGTCCAGATCCCCATGTTCCTGGTGGCGATCGGCGTCTCGGTCGTCAGCGGACGACGCCCGGGCGTGCGCGGGAAACTGCTGGTCGGCGCCGTCGGCCAGATCGTCGCCTGCCTGGTGATGCTGACGCTGTCCGGACGGAGCCCGCTGTGGACGCTGCTCCTCGTCGCGCTGCTCTTCGGCGTCCCGCAGGGACTGAACAACCTGGCCCTGCAGAACTCCGTCTACTTCCAGGCGGATCCCGCACGCACCGCCTCCTCGGCCGGACTACTGCGCACCTTCGCCTACCTCGGCTCGATGGTCGCTTCCTCCGCGACCGCCGCGTCCTTCGGCCGCCGCGTCGACACCGGCGGCATGCACCACCTCGCCTGGGTCATGCTCGGCGCCGGCGTGCTCTACCTCCTCCTGACCGTCTTCGACCGCACGCTCGGCCGCGCGACGACGCCGGCCGCCCAGTGACCCTCGGGCGCCCTAGCGCGGGTGGCCGTCGGCCGACGACCGACCGACCGCGTGCTGCGCCGCGGCGGTCGCCAGGACCGCGTCGGCCAGCTCCTCGGGCGAGCGGCCGTCACCGGAGTCGAGGTGGTCGAGGCCCAGACGGTGCACCTCGGACAGCATGAGCGACTGGTAACGCCCGGTCCGGGCCAGGAACTTGTCCATCAGGTGACGTTCCGCGGCCGTCGCCTCGGCGTAGCGGCCGGCGCCGTGGATCCGGCCGCGCACGACGGCCGGCCCGGCGGTGAGCCAGACGGCCGCGGTGTGCGGGACGGTCAGCCCGGCGACCCGGGTGGGCCACAGTGCCGAGCCCTCCAGGACCAGTCCGGCCCCGGCCTCCGCGCCGGTCGCGTGCGCGGTGATCAGGTCCTCGATGCGGGGCCAGAGCCGCGCGTAGTGGTCGAGGACGGAAGTGATCAGTTCGTCCAGCGGCAGCGTGGCGTAGTGCTCGGCGACGTGCGGCGGGACGTCCCGTTCCGGCGTCCGCCACGGCCGCCCGGGGTGCCGGGCCAGCCGGTCCGTCGACCGGTACGCGAACCGCAGCCGCTCCGCGACCACTTGGGCCACCGTCGACTTGCCGACGTTCGAGGTCCCTCCGATGAGCACCACCCGCAGACCGCCCATGCCGACGACCATAGCCGGACCATCCGCCGCCGGTACCGCGATCCGGTCAGCGGCCCGCTCTTGCACACCGGAACGGCGCGGTGGGCGGGCACGTCAGGCGTCGATCCCGACGAGCCGCAGCACCGCCGCCAGCCCCCGGTGCGCCCCGGCCGCCGCACCCGCCGGCAGGACGTAGGAGCGGAGCCCCGCACCGGCCGCGCCGCCGTCCTTCGCCGGATGGTCGCCCACCATGAGCGTGGCGGCCGGCTCGACGCCGAGTTCCGCACAGGCGTGGTGGAACAACCGCGGATCCGGTTTCTCGGTGGCGTGTTCGTAGGAGTGCACCCAGGAGGAGAAGCAGGCGTCCAGGCCGTGGTGCGCGAACGTGGGGCGCAGGTCCCAGCCGACGTCGCTGACGACGCCCAGCGCCAGGCCGTGCGCCACCAGGCGCCGCAGCGTGTCTGCGGCGTCGGCGTACGGCAGCCAGTTCCGGGGTGACCTGAGCTGTGCGTACAGGTCGTCGGCGACCGGTGCCAATTCGGGCGCCGACGCGTACCAGGTGGTGAAGGCGTGCCGGTGGGCCTCGGGGGAGACGTCGCGGGCGCGCTGCGCCGCGACCACGACCGGGTCGGCGAGGCCGGCCTCAAGTCCGTTGAGGATGTGCTCCATTGCCGCGTCGTCGACGGCCTGCGGCAGCACGTCCCGGATCCGGTCGGCGTACGACCGGATCTGGAACAGCGTTCCGGAGAAGTCGAAGAGCACGGCGTGGATCGCGGATTCCGCGACGGTGTGCGAGGCGTCGGGGCCGACGCGCAGGGGGCCTTCCGGCCCGCAGACGGGGATGCGGTGCATGCGGAAGGTGTACCGCAGGTCCGCGTTCCCGGCGGGCGGTTCGCGGCGCTGCGTAGGGTGGAGCGTTCGGGACCGGTTCGTTCGACGCGAGAAGAACCATGGGTGAGGAATGGACGACGTGCTGCACTACGACGAGGTGATGGCGGCGGCCGGCAGGATCGCCGGGCAGGTGCGGCCGCTGGCCGTCGCGCCGCTCGACGCGCCGGCGCGGGACGGCGGGTCGGTGTGGCTGGGGCTGGAGCACCTCCAGCACACCGGGTCGTTCAAGGCCCGCGGCGCCCAGAACTTCCTGCTGGCCCACCGGGCCGCCGGCACGCTGCCGGCGGCCGGCGTCACCATCGCCTCCGGCGGCAACGCGGGACTGGCCTGTGCCTGGGCGGCCCGGCAGCAGGGCGTGCCCGCCACCGTCTTCCTGCCGGAGACCGCACCGGAGGTGAAGGTCGCGAGACTGGGGGCGTACGGGGCCGACGTGCGGTTGGTGGGCAGCGAGTACGCGGAGGCACTGGCGGCCTGCCAGGAGTTCGTCGCCACGACTGGTGCGCTCGCCTCGCACGCCTACGACGACGTCCTGATCGCCGCCGGTGCCGGCACGATGCTGGAGGAGTTCCGGGCCCGGGTGCCGGGACTGGACACGGTCGTCGTCGCGGTCGGCGGCGGCGGACTCTTCGCCGGGGTGGCGGCCGCCGCGCAGAAGCACGGCATCCGCGTCATCGCCGCCGAACCGGAGGAGTGCTGTGCCTTGGCCGCCGCCGTGCGGGCCGGCCGGCCGGTCGACGTCACGGTGGATTCGGTGGCCGCCGACTCGCTGGGCGCCCGGCGGGTCTCCGCACGTGCCCTGCACGCCGCGCAGCAGGACGGCGTGGACTGCGTGACGGTGCCCGACTCCGCGATCGTCCGGGCCCGCCGCACGCTGTGGGCGGAGCACCGCATCGCGGTCGAGCACGCGGCAGCCACCGCGTTGGCCGCCTGGGACGCCTGGCAGCACCGTGCCGACGACCGCCCGGCGCGTCCCGGCGCGACCACCGGCATCGTGCTGTGCGGTGCCAACACCGACGTCCGGACGTTGGTCGACTGACGGGCCCGCCGACCCGGCATGGCGACGGCGGTCCCGACCCACGAGGGAGGGACCGCCGGGCGGCGCGTCGACCGCCGGCCGTCGGCCGGCTCAGCGATCGACCGTGATCTCGACGTGCACCGGGGGCGCGCCGGCCGCCGTGACGGCGAAGCTCGCCGTGCCGGCCGCGTCGCCGGCGACGAGCGGAGGGCTCTCGGCGTACCCCTGCGGGTCGGTGAGCACGGTGACCGTTTCCTGCGCGCCCTCGAAGAGCGCCTGTTGGCTCATCGTGTCCCAGGCGAACGTCACCGGCAGCTCCGTCACCGGCGTCCGGTCCTCGCTGTCCACGACCCGGGCCTTCAGCGGGTGGGCGAAGGCGCGGTGGTGGACGGCGTGCTGCCCGGTCCCGCCGGCCGGCAGGATCATGTACGTCCGACGGTGAACCGCTTCCCCATTCATACCGTCCGTCTCCTGACCTGACTGCGGCGTGCCTGGCGGCCGCGCCGGCCGCTACCAGTAGTGCCGGCGCCCGCCGATTGCGTGTCCCAACGTGCCCAGGAGCCACAGCACCGCGCCGATGACGAGCAGGATGATGCCGATCGTCCACAGGATGGCGATGCCGGTCAAGAAGCCGATGATGAGCAGGATGATGCCGAGAACGACCACGACGTGCTCCGATCTCGTTCGGATGTCTCCTTTCACTGTGTCCCTCGACCGGAGCAACGGCAACTTCTCCGGAGCGAGCCTGCAACGGAACGGAAAGACCAGGTCAGGGGCGCTGTAGGCGGGCTGGTGACGTGCCGGCTCGCGCGAGACTCCGGCCGCGCCGCGCGGTACCCTCCCCGGCCCGACGGCGCCCCGCCCCGCAGGCGCGCCGGCAGCGGCCCCACCCCGGCCGGGTGCCTTCGAGGGAATACCGGCCGGTCGCGTTCGGTATCCGCCGCCCGCGGTTACCGGTCACTCCGGGGCCCACGGCAGGAGGGCTTCCGAGGAGGTCCGTGGGCGGGAGGAGGTGGCGGCTCGAAGTGCCGAACGGAGCCCGCCGAGCCCGCCCGAGCCGCCGTTCGCGGGATGCCGCGACCACGGCGCGACGGGCCGTCCCGCACCGGAGACGGCCGCCGACCGGGCGGCCGGCCGGCGGGACCCTGGGCCCGCGACTGCGCGAGGCCGTCGTCGTGCCCAGGCCACTACGGGTGGCCGCCGCCTACGGGTGGCGGCTGCTCGTCGTGGGCGCCGCGGTCTACGTGGTGTTCATGGCGCTGGGGCGGTTCCACCTGGTCACCCTCGCGGTGTTCCTGGGCCTGGTGCTGACCGCGCTCCTGGAACCCCTCACCGGCCTACTGGCCCGCTGGCTGCCGCGCGCGGCGGCCGTCACCGTCGGACTGCTGCTCGGCATCGTGCTCGTGCTGGGCGTGCTCAGCCTGATCGGCGCCGACGTGGCCGACGCGTGGCCCGGCCTGCGGCAGGTGTTCACCGGCGGCGTGGCGCGGATCGAGCGCTGGTTGGAAGGCCCGCCGTTCCACCTCCAGCACGGTTCCCTCGCGCACTTCCAGGAGTGGGTCTCGCACTTCGTGTCCACCAACCGCGCCAACCTGATCAACACCGCGGTCAGCGGCGTGAGCCGCCTGGTGGAGGTCCTGACGGTCGGCGTGCTGGCCCTGTTCTGCTCGGTCTTCTTCCTGCACTCCGGCGGCCGGATGTGGCTGTGGTTCGGCGGCCAACTGCCGGAGCGCGGACGCAGCACGGTGCGCACGGCCGGAACCGCGGCGTGGACGACCTTCACCGGCTACACCCGCGGCATCGTGCTGATCGCCGCGACCAACGCCGTGCTCGTCGGCTGCGCCCTCTTCCTGCTGGGCGTGCCGCTGGTCCTGCCCCTGGCGGTGTTGGAGTTCTTCGCCGCGTTCGTGCCGCTCATCGGCTCGCCGGTCGCCCTGGCGGTGGCGGCGGTGGTGGCCCTGGCCGCCAAGGGCCCGCTGGTGGCCCTGGTCGTCGTCCTGCTCATCGTCGTCATCGGGCAGCTCGAAGGACACGTCCTGCACCCCCTGGTGATGAGCCGCGCGGTCAGCCTGCACCCCGTCGTGGTGGGTCTGGCGGTGATCTGCGGCGGCGTCACGGCGGGGGTGCTCGGGGCGGTGGTCGCGGTCCCGCTGGTGTCGGTGGTGTGGTCGGTGTACGGGGCACTGCGCCGCTGACCCTTCGGCAGCGCACCCGCGCCGGCCCCCTGACCGTCCCGCCCGCCGCCCCCTACGCTTGCCCCCATGGACCCTGCCGCGGACCGACGGGCGTTGACGCAGGCGGTGCGCGCCGTCCTGGAGCGTGACTGCCCCGGTTCGCGGACGCTGCTGCTGGGCTCACTGGCGACGGGCACCGCGGACCACTTCAGCGACATCGACGTCGAATGGGTGGTGCCGGACCGGGCGTTCGCGGCGTGCCTGGCGCGGGTGGCGGACGTGCTGGGGCGGGTACGGCCGGTCGCGGCGGTGCGTTGCGATCCCGACTACCGGCATTCCGACCGGCGCCGCCTACTGTTCGTCCGCTTCGCCGAGCTGCCGTTGTTCTGGCGGCTCGACCTGTCCGTACGCGCCGAGTCCGTCGCGGACGACCCGGACTACGACCGGGACAACCCGCGGGCGCGCGCCCGCGACGACGCGTGGTCGCGGCCGGCCAGCGCCCTGGCCAACGCGATCGGCGCGGTCAAGGCCCTGGCCAGGCACCGTCCGGAGGAGGCCAGCGGCCTGCTCGACCGCGGTTTCGCCCGCATCGACGAGCCTCCCCCCGGGTGGGAGCCCGGGGAAGCGGTGGGGGAGCCGGCCGCGGGGTGGGTCGCGGAGATCGCACGCCTGGCGCGGGCCGCGGCACGCCACGAGCCGGAGCTGGGCCCGCTGGCCGAACAGACCGTCGAGCTGGCCACCCGCTACGTTCCCACCCGCCGTGCCGGGGGCCCGCCGGGTGGCTGAGGCGGTCAGCGCGGCCACTTCTCCGGCGTGCTGCTGGTCGTCACCTGGCACACGGCGGGGCGGCCGGGGCCGGGGGACTTCCCCTCGGCGACGACGCGGATGCCGTCGAGCAGGATCCGGCACGTCGCGACCGCGTCCCCTTCCGGCTGCACCTCCACCCGGGCCGGCTCCCCGGTGTTGACCAGCACCTGAGTGCTCCACGGGAGCGGTGTGCGGCCGAGGCGCTTGACGAGGGGGGCCGGTTCGAAGCGGTCCGGGTTGAGCCGGTAGCGGACGGCGGCGGCGTGGCCCTGGCCGCCCGCCACACCTGCCTGGTAGGTCAGCGACCAGGCGTTGCCGCCCCGCATCCGCTTGAACCACATGGTGTGGTCCTTGATCCACAGCCCGCCACCGATCACGAGACAGGCCATGACGAGCCCGCCCAGCGTGAGGGACACGGTGCCGAGGGAACGGCGACGAACGTGCGGGGACATGTACTCCCGGTTTTCTCTCGGGCGCGGTGCTGCGGGCCGGCGGCTCCGGGGGAGGGGCCGTAAGGACAGGGGTTGTGGAGGGTCGCGGTGCGTAAGACGCGCCAGGCGACCGTATGGTTCAGCCGAACGACGCCCGCCCGGTGCCGCTGCCCGGGGCCCGGTACATCCGTCGACGGGCGGGAACGCGATCGCGACGGGCCGCCCGCTGGCCCGGACCCGGCCTCAGGAGGGGGCTGGCCCGCCGGCTCCCGCCCCCCGGCCCGGGCCGCGCGCCAGCAGCCACCGACCGGTCGCGCCCGCCACCAGCAGCCCGCCGACCATGCCGAGCAGGGCCAGTCCGCCGCCGGAACCCCAGTGCACCTGGGCGGCGTGGCCGGCCAGTTCGACGACGACCGCGAGCGCGACGCCGGGCAGGGCCAGCAGCGCCGGGCGGGTCCGGTCGAGGTCGTCCTCGGCCAGGGAGCCCAGGACGCCGATGCCGAGTGCGAGGGCCCAGACACCGAGTGCCTGGGCATCGGCCCGCCCGACCGCCCACGGGACGAGGCCGGCCCAGAAGCCGGGCAGGACGAGCAGGCCCGCGCCGATGCCGAACCAGGCCGAACCCAGGACGGCCAGGACCGGCTTGGACCAGCCGGGCAGCGGCACGGCCCGTTTCGCCCGCGGCCGGGCCGGCTTGAGGTACTGCCGGAGCAGGCAGACCGCCGCGCCGAGGCCGAGCAGTCCCAGCACGGCCACCCAGCCCAGGCTGAACAGGACGAGGAAGAGCGGGCCGCCGCGCACCGCCTGGAGCTCACCACCGTTGCGCACGCTGACCGCGAAGAGCCCGACGAGGACCACGACGAGGGGCAGGACCAGCGTCCTGACCTCCTCCCAGGCACGCGCCCGGCCGACGGCGAACAGGCCGGGCACGACGCCCAGCATGGCCGCCCCGATCAGCCCGGGGCTGAGGGACGCGGGCGACTGCCAGGCGCCGAAGGTGTGCCCGGTGAGGTTGACGACGGCGAGCAGCGTCCCGGTGAGGCCGCCGACCACGCCCACGGTCGACGCCAACATCGCGGTGCCGACGGCGAGTTCACGTCCACCGGTGGCGGTTTCCGGCGGCGCGCCCGCCGCGGGCGCGCGGACGACCGGCTCCTCGGCGGTCATCGAGGCGTCCGTTGGCTCGGTCATGCGTGCTCCGTTTCCCTGCTGTCGTCGCCCGCGCCGTCGCCCGCGCCCGCGGCCGCAGGCAGGTGCGGGCGTCCCACGGGCGCGATACCGGTCGGGCGGTCCGGTCGGCCGGGCGGCTCAGCCCACCGGGGACGGATCCCGGTCCCCCTGAGGGAGGACGGCCAGTCGCTCCCGCCTGCGCACCTCGCGGGCGAACAAGACCCGCAGACTGACCACGGCGGTCGCCGCGAACGCCAACATCCCGCAGCCGATGGCGATCCCCGCGGCCAACGCCGTACGCCGGTCCAACCCCACGTAGCGTTCGAAGACCAGGCCCGCGGTGGCCGAGAAGAGCGGGGCCAGGCACAGTGCGACCAGGTGCAGCCGCCACTCCTCGCGCGCCCAACTCCTGCCGTCCCGGCCCGCCCGCCGCTGGCGGACGACCATGACGACGTACGCCGCGAGGAGCGGGACGAGATAGGCGGCCAGCAGGCGGCGTCCGGTGGTGCCCCACCCCGCGGCTGCCGCGACGATCCACCCGAGCGCCGCCACGCCGACCACATGGGCCGCGACGAGCACCGGCGTCGGCGCCCACGTGCCGCGCACCCCGGGGACGGTGTCCCGCCTGTCCATCGCGCGCGAGGCGAGCAGCGCGCCGAAGACCACGACCGACCCGAGGTGCATGATCGCGACGCGGTTGACGTCCTCCATGGACAGCCCGGGCAGCAGCGCCGGGAGCGCGCCCCACTCAAGACGCAGCAGCGGCGCGGTCATCAGGTAGCCGTAACACAGCAACATCCACCGCTGGTGCAGGTCGGGCAGGCCGCCGACGGCGGCGAGGATGCCGAAGGTGACGCTCAGGACGGTGCCGACGAGGATCGTGGCGAGCACGATCCAGAACGCCGGGCCGCTGAACGCCTCGCCCGGCGCGGTCCGCGCCAAGTAGACCGCGGCGCCCGCCATCGAGGCGTACACCGTCAGTGCGAAGACCACGCCCAGGGCGCGGTGCAGCCGGCTGCGCCGCCGGATCGCCGAGAGCAGTTGCACGGGGCCGAGCAGCATCAGCAGGCCGCCCAACACCGAGTGCAGGACCATCGCGACCAGGCTGCGGCCGTACGGACCGATCCGGGTGGCCAGGGCGTCGGCGACGTACTGCGGCGACACCGCCCGGCCCAGCAGCCAGGCACCGACGGCCGGGGCGCCCCGGTGCGCGTAGGGCCAGAGTTCGGTCATCGCGATCGGTGCGTATCCCACACAGACGACGACCACGGCGAGGGTGGCTGTGCGGCGCCAAGTGGCGCCCCGCGGACGGTTCATGGCGACTCCCTGGATCGCGGCCCTGCCCCTGACTGGCCCGGCGGGCGATGATGGTCCACATTGGATGGTCCCAAATGGACTGTCGTGAAGGTAGGGGGGATCGGCGCCGCGGTCAATGGGGGACGCGGACCTTCTTTACGCACCGGTAGGTCACTCGTGGCGTCGCGGGCGAAAGGGGGAGGTGGGTGAAAGGGGAGGCGCGGGAGATAGGGGACGCGCGGAGCGCCGTCGGAGTCGGCGCTCGTGGGGTTGCTGGCGCTACTGGCGCTACTGGCGCTACTGGCGTTCCGCGTCCCGGAGTTCGCCGTCCCGGTGAGGCGGCGCACCGGTGTCCTCGCGGGCCCCGGCGCCGGTGTCGGGGCCGGTGTCCCCCTCGCCCCGCTGCTCCACCCAGTGCCAGAAGTCGATCATCATCCGCTCGTAGCGGATGCCGAACTCCAACGCCTCGCGCTGCCCGCGCGTCAGCAACTCCCCGATGTTCGTGGAGATTTCCTCGTAGTCCGCGAGCGTGCTGCGGTGGGCGTCGAGCTGCACGGGGGAGTGGACCTCCGGCCGGCCGCCCAACCACAGCTTGAGGATGCCGCGTTCCCGCGCCTCGACGGGGACGAAGGTCGAGTCGGCGAGCCACTCCGCCAGGGCCGCCCGGCCCGCCGCCGTCAGTTTCAGCAGCCGCCGGTTGCGTCCGCCCGCCTGCCGGGACTCCGACAGCAGGCCCGCCGCGACGAGCCGGTCGCACTGCGCGTAGACCTGCGCGTGCGGCATCGACCAGAAGGGGGCCACCGTGCGGGCGGCCGCGACCTTGATGTCGTACGGACTGGCCTCGCCCAACTGGTCGATGAAGCCGAGCACGAGGAACGACGGCGTGGTCAGGCGGGGGTCCGCCCTGGGGGAATCAGCCATGCCGTGACCGTATCGCGGTGCCGCGGCCGGATGGAGCGCCCTCCGGGACGGCCCGGGTGCCGCCGCCTCAGCCGCCTGCCCGCCGTCGCCCGGAGGCCGGGCGCGACGCCCGCCGCGGCCGGCTGTTGTGCCAGACCGCCGCGACCACCAGGGCGCAGCCGGCGGCCTGGGTCAGGGTCGGGCGTTCCCCGATCGCCAGGCCGAGGCCGAAGGCCATCACCGGTTGGAGGAGCAGCAGCGCGGCACCGACGTTCGGCGCCAGGCCGGGCAGCGCGGAGGTGATCAACAGCCAGGCCAGGACCTGCCCGACGAGGGCCAGGGTGATCAGCCAACCCCACGCCGGCCAGCCGGGATCGAGGGTGATTCCGGTCCACACGCCGCCCATCAGCGCCGCCGTCGCGGCGGCCGCCGCGGTCGAGACGCACACGGGCAACAGGGTGTGCTCCCGTCCACCGCCCAGGCGCATCAGGAAGAGGTAGCCCGCGTACGCCACCCCCGCCGCCGTTCCGAACACCACTCCGGCGACCGGATCGCTGCCGGCCTGCGGCGCTCCGATCGCCCCGCTCGCCAGCGCCACCCCGGCCAACATCAACGGGGCCATCAGCACGAACCGCCCCGACAGCCTGGTCCCCGACACCAGGCGGGCGAGCACCGGGAAGACCACCACTTGGACGTTGAGCAGCACGGTGGCGACCGAGGCACCGACGGCGAGCACGCTGGCCGCCCAGAAGACCATGTCCACACCGAGCAGCACCCCGGCGGCGAGGTCCATCAGTTGGTGGCGCAGCGACCGCGCACCGATCCGCCGCACCTCCCGCCAGGCGAGCGGAACCAGGACGAACAGCGCCAGCGCGCAACGCAGGAAGGCCGCCGTACCGGCGTTGGTCCCGGAGAGCTTCATGAACACGGCCGACGCGGAGATGCACGCCGACCCCGCCACGACGAGCGCCACGGGACTCGCGGCCCGGCCGCCCGGTGACGGCCACCGCCGCCCGGCGCCGGACCCGCCCCGGACGCGCGCCGACCCCCTTCCCGGGACCGACCCCCTTCCCGGGACCGACACCGACGTCGCGGCGGACACCTCGTCTCCACTCGTCATGAAATCCACTGTGCCGGCCCGGACCATAAACGAAAAGCAATGATTCAAGCCCAATAATCGGTAGCATCCGTACCGTGTTCAGCATCGACCGGCTCCGGGCGCTCGCCGCCGTCGCCGCGCACGGATCGATCGCCCAGGCCGCTCGCACGCTGCACCTGACGCCCTCCGGCGTCTCCCAGCAGCTGGCCAAACTCGAACGCGAGGCGGGCCACCCGCTCCTCCAGCCGCACGGCCGCAGCGTGCGGCTGACCCATGCCGGCCGTGTCCTGGCCGCCCACGCCGACCGTCTGATCGCCCAACTCGCCGCCGCACAGGCCGACTTGGCGGACCTCGACGACGAAGTGCTGGGGCCCCTGCGGATCGGCGGGGTGGGCAGCGCGGTGCGCGCCCTGTTGCCCGACGCGCTCGCCGCACTGGCCGCCGCGCACCCCCGCCTCGTCCCCACGGTCGTCGACGGCGAGGCCGTCGAACTCCTGCCCCGCCTGGTCGACGGCGGCCTCGACCTGCTGCTGGTCGAGAGCTGGGCGCCCCGCCCGCTCGCCGTCCCCGAAGGCGTCGCGCTGCGCACCCTCGTCAGCGAAGAGGTCTACGTCGCCCTCTCCGAGCGCCATCCGCTCGCCGACCGCGCCGGGCTCGACCTCACCGCCCGGACCGACCTCGACCCGCTCGCCGCGACCGCCTGGGCCTGCTGCCCGCCAGGCACCGAAGCGTACGAGGCGCTCGTCCAGGCGCTCCGCACCCACGGCGTCGAACCCGACGTCCGCTACGTCCTAGCCGACCACTTCACCCAACTCACCCTGGTGGCAAGCAATCTGACGGCCTGTCTGACACCCGCGGCGGCCCGGCGGCCGGCCCCGCCCGGCGTGCGGTTCCTCCCGGTGCGACCGGCCCTCCGCCGGGACATCCGGGTTGCCTGGTCCACCCGTGCGGAGAGCCCGCCGGTCCGCGCCTGCCTGGCCGCCCTCGCCGCCGCGCCGGGGACGGCGCACGGCGCGGGCGGTACGGGGTAGCCGACGGCGGCCGCCGGCCGGGTCACGCCGGGACGGTCTCCGCCCAGTCGATCCGGTGGAAGTGCAGCGCCCGGAACATCTCCTCGGGCGGTGGGAACGCCGGCCCGGGCGCCGCGCTCTTGCCTGCCTTGACCTTGTTGACGGCCGCGGCGCTCTGCCCGATCGCCTCCACCCTCGGACGCCGCAGCGCCTCGTAGGCGGCGAACGCCTCGCCGTACGTGGGCCGGTCGCGCAGGCAACGGGCCAGTTCGACGGCGCTCTCGATGGCGAGCGAGGCGCCCTGTCCCGAGCTGGAGGACGGCGCGTGCACCGCATCGCCCACCAGCACCATCCGTCCGCGGTGCCAGTGCGGTACGGACGGCATGCGCTCCATCCGACCGACCGCCATCAGTTCCTCGGGGGCGGTGTGCCGTAGCAGCCGCTCGCCCGGGACGTGGCCGGAGTACAGGGCGCGGAGCCGGTCCAACCACTCGGCGGCGGGCACCCGCGCGACCTCCTCCTGGCTCGGCGGGTTGTCGACGGGCAGCCCCGCGAACCAGATCAGCCGCCCGTCCGGGCCCCGCCAGTACCCCATGAAGGCCCGGCCGAACGCGAAGTACATGGTGCCCGGGGCGACCTCGACGTCGGCCTCGATGCCGCTGTCCGCCGCCGCGAAGCCGCCGAAGCTCAGCACCCCGCCGTACTCCGGCGCGGGCGCCGCGGGGTCGATCAGCGTGCGGACGGTGGAGCGGATGCCGTCGGCGCCGATCAGCAGGTCGGCGGTGGCGGTGGTCCCGTCGGCGAAGCGGGCGGTGACGCCGGCGGCCGTCTCCTCGGCGCCGACCAGCCGCTTGCCGTACGCGAACCGGACGCCCTCGGCGACCGCGTGGTCGGTCAGCGCCCGGAACAGCCGGTCGCGCGGCATGGTCATCGTGGCGGGCAGTTCGGGAAAGCCGTCGAAGCGGGTGAGCTGACGGCCGGTGCCGTCCGCCATCACCACCCCGGGCACCGGCTGCCCCGCCGCCCGCACCGCCGCGTCGGCGCCCACCGTCGCCAGGGCCGCCAGCCCGTTGGGCGCCAGGCCCAGCCAGGCCCCGATGCCGTCGGCGGCGCTCGGGTACGCCTCGTGGACCGTCGCCGCGATGCCCGCCTTGCGCAGTGCGAGGGCCACGACCGGGCCGGCCACCCCGCCCCCGATGACGAGTGCCGTTCGGATGTCCCCGCCGTGCCCGACGAGGTCGCCGTTGTCGTGCAAAACCCCTCCCACAGGATGTGCCTGGATCTGACTCATGCGGCACATAGTCGCAAAGAAACTAGTAACAATGCAACTAGTTCGCGCGATGACTACGATGACCTGCATGACCGCCCCCGTGAAGAGCTCCCCGCTCGGCCTGACCGTGCTGGTGCTGCTCCACCACCGCCCGCTGCACCCGTACGGCATCCAGCAACTGCTCAAGCAGTGGGGCAAGGAACAGGTGGTGAACGTCGGACAGCGAGCCGGGCTCTACCGCACCATCGAGCGGCTGCAGAGCGGCGGACTGATCGCCGTCCGGCACACCGAGCGCGACCAGCAGTACCCCGAGCGGACCGTCTACGAGGTCACCGAAGCGGGCCGGGCGACCACCCGCGAGTGGCTGGAGCAGATGCTGGCGGTGCCCAAGGCGGAGTTCCCGGTGTTCCCGGCGGCGCTGTCCAGCGCGCTGCTGCTCGCCCCGGACGAGGTGGCGCCGATCCTGGAGCGGCGACTGGCCCGGATCACCGCCCAACGCACCGCACTGGAACGCCAGAGTGCCGACGTCCCGGCCGGCCTCCCGCGCATCACGCTGATCGAGAACGAGTACCTGCTCGCCGTACTCGGCGCCGAGGAACGCTGGCTGCGCGGAGTGGTCGACGACCTGCGCGACGGCAGCCTGACCTGGTCCCGAGAGCTCCTCGCGGCGTTCGACGAGACCTTCGGACCGGGCGCGGACACCGCCGAACGGAGCTGAGCCGCGCCCCGGCGCGGTGGCCGAGCGGATCACCGAAGACCCGGGCCGGCGTTCCTCAGGAGGCGGCGGCCACCAGGCGCATGTAGCGCGGCCAGTCCCACAGCGGCCCGGGGTCGGTGTGGTCGGCGCCGGGCACCTCGTTGTGGCCGATGACGTGCCGGCGGTCGACGGGGATGCGGTAGCGGCGGCAGATCGCGGCGGTCAACGCCGCCGACCCCGCGTACAGCGCATCGGTGAACCAGCGGGGCTCGTCGACCCTGCCCTCGTGCTCCACGCCGATGCTGCGCCAGTTGTACCGGGCGTTCCCGGCGTGCCAGGCCACGTCGTGCTCGCGCACGCACTGGGCGACGTGGCCGTCCTCGGAGCGCACGGTGTAGTGCGCGGAGGCGCGGTAACCGGGGCGGCCGAAGAGCATCAGGGTGTCGGGGAACGTCTCCTGCGTGACGTGCACGATCACCAACTGCACCGGATGACTGCTCGGCCGGTTGGCGGGGGTGTAGTTGGTGATGTCGGCGGGGACCCACTGCGCCCCGGGATAGCCGGGCGGCTCGCTGCCGGTGTCCGGGTTCGGGGCGCCGGAGCCGGAACAGGCCGTGGTCGCCGCCAGCGCCGCCACCCCCGCCACGAGGCGCCGACGGGTGAACGCCCGCTCGTCGCCGGTCACCGCGGACCGGTCGCGCGGGAAGCGGAGCAGCACGGACGCATCGTGGGAAGTTCCCTCCGGCCTCGACGTCTGACGCGCGGTCCGACGCGTCCGCGCACCTGCGACGCGCGCGGAACGCCGGACCCACCGGCAAATTACCCGCGACCCGCGGTGCGCCCCGACTGCGACACGGCCCACCGCCAGCGGGGCACTTCGGCGACCGGGCGCGGTTGCCCGCCACCCGCCGGGCCCGTCTCCGCGGTGCGCGGCGGCGCTGTCAGAGGGGGAGCGCCACGCGCATGTCCAGGCCGCCGCCCTCGCGGGGTTCGGCGGTGATGGTGCCGTCGTGGGCGCGGGCCACGGAGCGGACGATGGACAGGCCCAGTCCGACGCCCTTGTCGCTGCCGGTCCGCTCGGT